>CAZJTL010000084.1:0-19509 GCA_964548905.1 uncultured bacterium
AACTAGCAAGAGAAAGCAATCCCAATGTAGCTATAGATGTCAAGATAGCTGTTTTGTAGAAAATTGAGCGAATATTAAATAGAGAATTCATAACGACAATCTCCGTAGATTAAAAAGACAAAGAAAACGATCTCGATCGACATTAATTTGTGTTCCCTGTTCCCTATCTCCACCAATGAAATTAATTTTGTCCGACTACTTAGCTTTCCGAGAGAGCGGTTGTTGTCTAAACAAACCTGTCATCGTCAATTCCGTTATCAGCAAGCCAACCAATCCCAAACCATTGAGAAGGGGATAAATTTTCTCCAAATGCAAGATCTCCATGGTATGAATTTTCAGCAATAATCCAGCAAATTGCTCTTGTTCGAGCCATTCATCGAAAATGCTATATCCTACTCCCGTGAGAATGGTTACAAGTAGAGGAAGGCAGAGGATAATCGCCAGGGTGCGATGATATTTGCGAAAGATACGATTCATGAGAACAACCCTCAACAATGAAGACGAGATTGAAATAATCTGCCAACACTATTACTGTATTTGTGATACTTTTAGGTTATGTCCGCATCGGGGAAGAAATTGGGGTAGATCCAAAAAGAATTTTTAATCTAAGGGCAAGCGTACTCGAAAGCAGCTACCAACTCCGACTTGACTGCTTGCTGTAACTTCTCCATGATGGCGCTGAGCGATCGCCCGAACAATTGACAATCCCATTCCCATACCACCTTCCCGTCGAGAGCGTGCTTTGTCGGCTCGCCATAAGCGATCGAAAATAAAGGGTAGATGTTCTGGTGCGATGCCAATGCCAGTGTCTTCTACAGAAACAATAACGTTACGATCGCTTCGCTTCATCGTCAGCGTCACTTTTCCTCCTGCGGGTGTATACTGCAAAGCGTTTTCTAGCAAATTCCGAAATAGACGAGAAAGTTGTGTCCCATCGCCTTTGACAGTGGCATCTCTCAATAGTTTAGACTCAAGAGTAATCCCTTTTTCTTGAGCTGACGATTGGAAAAGTTCCAATAAATCATCTAAGATTTCTGTTAGAGATAGAATTGCCCACTGCCGAGTTTCTGTAAGCGCGGCTTCATCCATACGTGCCAGCAGCAACAAATCTTCTACCAATTTGACCGTGTGGTCGGTGGTTGAGGCGATCGCGTCAATCTTTTTTAAATCCTGCGGATGAAGACGTTCTGGATAGCACTGCATCACCTGAATCGAGGTTTTGACCGCCGCAAGCGGACTGCGTAATTCGTGAGCGGCATCGGCAGTAAATTGTTTGAGTTGTTGAAAACTTTGCTCGATCGGTTTGAGCGACTGTCGCGTCAGCCAGATCCCACCCAAACCAGTTAGACCGAGTATCGCAATTCCGCCAAATCCCAAACCCCAACGCAGCCTACTTAAAACAGCTTCAACTTCATGAGTTACTTGAGTTGCGCGAATATAGCCTTGCAAATGGGCTTTACCATCGCTGTGACTGTAAGCAGGCATTGTTACCGCCCTAATTTGACCTCGTTGCCAAGTTTGATATCCTGGTTGTGGCGGCATTGCGTTGACTAACGTACCTGCATTACCCACTAATTGCTTGCCAGCGTCAAACCATTCTATGCCCTGATCTGGTTCGCGTAATTGCTGCCAGGGAATATCGAGATCGCCATCGTAATCTAAATAGCATCTCGTCCGCGTGTAGGGAGGATTTTCAATCGCTCCTTTTTTTTGTTGTTTGGCGTAGTGAGCTTCGATCGCCAACAGGTTATGGGAAGCAGCTTGTGCTAATACTTCTAGACGTTGGTCGAGTTGCTCGTAGAGACTGCGACGAGTGTATTGATAGACACCTAATGCAGAAATGCCGAGAATTGCCAGCATCACTGTTAAATAAGATAATAGCAGTTGCCATCGTAATGATTGCGAGTGCAAACGATTAGTTTTGTTTGAGTCGATACCCCAACCCATAAACTGTCTCCACTAGGTCGGCTGGCGCTCCAGCCTCTTTCAGCTTTCTCCGCAATGCCTTGAGATGAACTTTGACAGTTTCTTCCGAAGGAGGATCGTCAAAAGTCCAGAGGCGATCGATAATAGCCGAACGACTTACTAGCCGCCCTTTTTGACGCAAGAGTAAGTCTAGTAAGCTATATTCCTTGGGCGTTAAATGCAATAGTTGTCCTCTATAAGTAACTTGGCAATTACTCGGATCGAGACACACCCCTCTCCATTCTAAAATGGGTGATAAGTTGGTATTTCCACGCCGCAGCAAGGCGCGAATTCGAGCGAACAACTCTGGTAGATCGAAGGGCTTGACAACATAATCATCTGCTCCCACATCTAAACCCATGACGTGATCGCTACTGGTATCTCTAGCCGTTAACATTAAGACGGGAGTCATGCATCCAGCTCGACGCAAACGCTGACATAAACTAATACCATCTAACTTTGGCAACATGAGATCGAGTACGATCAAATCGTAGGAAGTAGCCTCGATAAATTCCCAGCCAGTTTCTCCATCTGTAACATAATCTACTGTATAGTGCTGTTTATCTGTCAGGACTTCTACGAGCGCTTCCGCTAGTTGCTCGTCATCTTCTACTAATAAAATTTTCATCAGATTATTATCTAATTTCGTCGAGAAGCTCTTCTCTAATGGATCGATATTCAGCAAACTCCATTGAAAAAGTTGCCATTCCTTGAGAGAGCGATCGCTCTTGGTTTTTGTTTGATTTTAAATCTGTGTTTCATAGCTCAATTTTTCAGTCGATCTGAGTTAAAACTCAAAAAATAAAAATTGCGTTATAATCTGTTTCTATAGATTTTTATTTTAGATAATTCTCCAAAAGCATTACTAAAAAAGATTTTAGAGCTTGAATATTGTCTTTGCTATTGAGGCAGGATTTACTTTTATAGCAATATTGACCTCTAAAAAACATTTAAAACTCAAAAAAACAAAATTGAGTTGTGGCGGTGTCATCGTGGGAAGAATTAGAAAACCTCAATCTTTGTCAAGCTTGTGGAAATCAATACCACAAGACAATCCCGAACAATTTTTAAATCTACTTAACAAGTACAAAGTCACTGATAGTAAAGGTAAATATTATCATTGGGACAAATTTAAGTGGAGAGTGGACGAAGGAGACGATCAAAAATTAGCTTGGCTGGCTACTTTTATTTACACAGAAACAGATGATTTCGATTTGACTTATTTTATTTATAATCAAGTGGAAGTTATCGTCAAGGCGATCGCTGCTCTAAAGACTTATCTCGATCGGAAAAAGCAAGAGCTATTTGATTTTGCCAAAGGGATCGAACAAAGTCCCATTGCCAAGAAACTGAAAAGAGGACATCTGGAAATTCTTAAAGAAGCAGTTAAAGAGCCTGGCAAAGAATTTACGGCACAACAAGTAGCAGGTAGTCTGGGGATAAGTGAGAATACCGCTAGGGAATATTTAAAAAAACTAGCAGAAGAAGATTTATTAGTATTAGCCTCAACCAAGAGAGTACGAACTGTGCGTTATTTAGCTCCTGTCAACCTGCAAGAAAAATTATATAACTAACATCCTCAAAAAAAGTCCATACGAACCCGCATACGAAAAACTTGCAGGCAATCTTAAACGTTATTATTCTAGGCGAATAAATATCAAGCATCGTCTCGTCTATTCAATTGACGACGAAAAAAGAACCATAAAAGTTATTTCAGTTTGGTCGCATTACGAATAAAAATATACTAAACACCCCATTTAAAAATAGCTGCACCCCAAGTTAAACCAGCACCAAAACCAGACGCAGCAATCACATCCCCAGATTTCACCTTACCTTCCCTGACGGCTTCATTCAAAGCTAGGGGAATAGAAGCAGCAGAAGTATTACCATGGCGATCGAGATTGCTGAGAACTTTTTCTTTAGGAATTTTTAAACGCTTAGCAACAGCATCAAGGATTCTTTGATTAGCTTGATGCAATAACAACCAATCAATTTGCTCAGCCGTAAGATCGGCACGAAACATGGCTTTTTCAATTACTTCTGGTACTTTTTCCACAGCAAAGCGGTACACTTCTCGACCGTTCATCGTGATGGGTTGATAGCAACCAGCAGCAACGTGAATATCTTTAATTAAATCTCTTGGTTGACCATTATAGGCAAGATTTAGGCAATTATTTTGTGTGCCATCACTACGCATTTCAAAACCCAACAAGCGATCGCCTGTCTCTGTAGCTTGACAAACCACCGCACCAGCACCATCGCCAAATAAAACGCAAGTAGTGCGATCGCTCCAATCAACCCAACGTGAGAGAACATCAGCACCGATCAAGAGAACGTTTTGATAAACTCCCGTGCGGATAAATTGAGCAGCAGTAATTAAACCAAAGATAAATCCAGAACAAGCAGCCGTTAAATCGAAAGCTACCGCTTGTGATGCGCCAATCAGAGATTGAACTCGAGCAGCACTACCAAACAGATCGTCAGGAGTGGAAGTAGCCAAAATGATTAGATCGATATTGGATGAGGTGATTCCCGCCATGGCGATCGCCTCTTGGGAAGCTTGAGCCGCTAATTGACTCAAAGATTCTGAGGTAGAAGCTACATAACGGCTTTTCATCCCCGTTCTCGTACTAATCCATTCATCGGACGTGTCTACCATTTGGCTAAGGTGACTGTTGCTCAAAGCTTTACTAGGAGTAGCAGCACCACAGCCAATAATGGCTATTCCCTTTTCTGTCTGTTTCAAAGTTGTTCTCCCTTACTCCTGGGGATCTGAATCGATCATGTTTAGTTGATAGAGGCTGCTTCGCTAGCGATGTTCATGCTTTCGATCATCTTGTCGTTGTAAATTTGAATACGCTCTAATACCTGGTTATCGATCGCTTCTTTAGCAAGACGAATAGCATTAAAAATCGAAGGCGCTCTCGAACTACCATGACTGATGATACAAACACCATCAACCCCAAAGAGTAAAGCTCCTCCATGTTCGGCATGGTCAATTCTTTGCTTGATTTGCATCAAGTTTGGCTTGAGTAGAGCGCTTCCCAATTTACCTCGAATCCCTTTTGGTAATTCTTCGCGTAAAATTTGCAACATGACTTCGCCAACAGCTTCAGCAAATTTGAGCAGAACGTTGCCAACAAAGCCATCGCAAACAATCACATCGAAATTACCAGAAAGAACATCTCTTCCTTCAGCATTGCCTACAAAAGGAATATTTTCGTTAGCTGCTAGTAATTCGTGAGTACGCACAGCCAATTCATTTCCTTTAGATGGTTCTTCCCCAATATTGAGTAGACCTACTTTTGGTTCTTCGTTACCCAAGACGTACTTGCTGTAAATCGTCCCCATCAGAGCAAACTGCTCTAAATATTTGGGACGGCTATCCATATTTGCTCCCACGTCGAGAACAATTACCGATTTACCTGGAATTATCGTCGGGAACACCGTGCCAATAGCTGGACGATCGATCCCTCGCAAACGACCCAAACGGAATAGAGCAGCCGTCATTGCTGCACCTGAATGACCAGCCGAAACCACTGCTTGAGCTTGTTTATTTTTAACCAAATTCATTGCCACATTGATCGAAGCTTTCGGCTTTCGGCGAATTGCCGTTGCTTCTTCTTCCATCGTAATTACGTCTTCTGCGGCAACAATTTCAACTGAGCTGGAAGGGTGATGCTTTTTGATGTAAGATTCGAGCTGATGGGGGTCACCCACCAGCAAAACGTCTACATCTAGCTCTTCGGAAGCCCTGATAGCTCCAGCAATTATTTCATTGGGGGCAAAGTCTCCCCCCATAGCGTCTACTGCAATTCGTGCGCGAGTCGATCCCATTGAAAAAATTAATAGAAGCCTTACAAATTTTATCAGTGATGGGGAAGAAAAATTTCTACACCACCATAAATAAAAGAAATATTAAAAACTAAAAATAGTTATTAATTAATAACAATTCTACATTTATAGTTCGCCATTGTCTGGAAAAAAGGAAAATTTAGTTTGGTTCATTACTTATTACTTCTCCCCTAGCCCCTAATCCCTAGCCCCTAATCCCTACTTCCCTAATGACAGGAAAGGAATAATATTCTATAAAATTAGTACGAATAAAAACTAGACAGTCTTTGAGAGAACAAAGGGGCTGATGCCATGCTGGAAGCGATCGGTGTAAATTTAATTGGGTTTTTGCTGAATATGTTCGCGATCGATTCTGGCAAAATGGAAAAACTACAGCTTTTAGCTTGGGATAAGTCAGCAATTTTTGCTTTACCGACACAAAGCGATCCGACTGTCGAGAAATTGGTCAAACAGTATCTTCAAGATTTAACAGCTAAGGGATTTGCCGCAGATAAGCAAGGGATTTGGATTAGATCGCAGTGGGCAGAATTGGCTAATTCTCAGGGAACTATACCAATCTCTGCGGCTTCTTTAACCAAAATTGCTACTAGCCTAGCGGCTTTGGATAAATGGGGAACTGGTTATCAGTTTGAAACTCAAATTTATACTAACGATACTGCCAAAATTGAAAATGGAATTTTGCAGGGAGATTTAATTATTAAAGGTGGTGGGGATCCTCTGTTTGTTTGGGAAGAGGTGATCGCGATCGGCAATGCTCTCAATAAGTTAGGCATTCGGCAGGTAAAAGGAAAATTGCTCGTATCTGGTAATTTTTACATGAATTACAAGTCAGATACCCAAGTTACAGGAGAATTACTCAAACAAGGATTGAATCATCAGCTTTGGTCGCCATCCTTAACTAGACAATATCAAGTAATGCGCCCAGGAACGGCTAAACCTCAAGTGGCGATCGCGGGTTCGGTTCACCTTATAGACGAGATTCCCAATCCTGCCAAATTACTTTTGCGTCACAATTCTTTGCCTCTGACACAAATTATTAGGCAAATGAATATTTACAGTAATAATGAGATTGCCGAAATGCTAGCTCAATCCGTAGGTGGCGCTCAAGTAGTGGCTCAAGTAGCGGCGGCGGCGGCGAAAGTACCTCAAGCTGAAATTCAGTTGCTTAATGGTTCGGGTTTAGCTTTAGAAAATCGCATTTCTCCTCGTGCGGCGACAGCGATGTTAATGGCGATCGAGGATAAATATCAGTCTCAGTCTTTAGGGGTAAAAGATTTATTTCCTACTTCAGGACGGGATAAAGTGGGAACGATGATTCATCGCAGCATTCCGATCGGGACGACGATTAAGACAGGAACTCTCAATACAGTGAGTGCTTTAGCAGGTGTGATTCCAACTCGCGATCGCGGTCAAGTTTGGTTTGCAATTATCAATCATGGTAATGATGTTAGCCAGTTTCGCCAACAACAAGATTTATTTTTACAGCGTCTATCGCAACATTGGCAGTTATCAACTCTACAACCACCTGTGACTACTTCTGTTAGTCCTTATTTGGGCGATCCCAGTCGCATTTTTAAATCAGAAAGTTGACCTCGGTAAGGACACCATCTTGCCTGAATCTGCTCAAAAGTTCCCTTGTCCTCCTCTGCATCGTTTTGTTCCTCCGTTTCTCTGCTGTCTGCTCCCTGCTGCCTGTTCCCTTTTAAAAAATCAAATATGCAATTTAAATCCCTAACAGCTTAGAGTAAAAAGAGGAAAAATTTTAGCAGATGAGTAAGAAATGAGTTCTTGGCGCGATCGCATCAATCAATTTAGTGGAAAAACCCGATTTGTCGTTTGTCGTTTATTCATTCACCTAGCAGGAGAAGAAATCGCTCCTTTACTGGGAATTCTCAACCGTGCTGGTAGGGATGTTTTAGAGTCTGACGGCGATATGGAAGTGGCGGGAGAAAGGTTAGTCGAAGTTTGCCAAAATCTATTACAAATGAAAACCTATTGGCAATCAGCAGCTAATGAGGGTGATGTTGTCTGGGATGAAGGAGAAGCTGGAGATTATGTCAATGAGCTTTTTACCGACTCTGCACAGAGATATCTAAGCGAACCCAATATCAGTCAAACGCTCGATCGCAATGAGCCTTTATCTTTGCCTGCAACTCGTAATTTGATTGTCATGATTACGGCAGCTTTTACAGGAGAGAATCCCGATTTAGAGACTAATCTAGCCGACATGGAAGCATTAGAATATGGACTAAAAGCTTTAATCAATCTTCATTATCAAGAGAAATTAGAAGCTATTCAGGTTCATTTTTCTCCCGCTCAATTTGGTGACGAACTAACAGATGAACAAGTCCTGGTTAATTTCCCTGAGTTGATTCCTTTGTAAAATCAAGTCCGTTGAATTAGCAGTAATAACTTTATATTCTTCTTTCTTCTTGGGAGAGCGTCAAATGATATAGCACTACGCAATACAGTTAAGACATTTCTAAATCCCGAAACTCCTTTAAACTTTACTGTTGCCTGTTGCCTGTTGCCTGTTGCCTGTTGCCTGTTCCCTGTTGCCTGTTCCCTGTTCTCTGTTCCCTAGCGCGTAGCGCTATATAAGTCAAATACTTACGCCAAAATACGGCTGTGTTAAGTAAGCTGCTTGCCCTATCATCAATCGAGATAAGTAAATTATTAACTTTATTTTTTCAACTAAAGGAAATTTACACAAGTGGCAGGCTGGACTTGTAACGGCATACCCAGAAATAAAGAGCAATATGCAGCCGATCGCCTACAGAGTCACGAACCTTACCTCAATTACGGAAGTCACTGTTTACTCTGTGGCTTATCCCAAGAGGAAGTGGTGGAACAGAAAGAATCCACAACTGGATTGAGAATAGCATTGGCAGTAGGTGCAATTCTGACCACCTCAGTTTTGGCAATCGGCTATTTATTGCGACCTCAATCTTGTCCCTATGGTCAAAAACACGTTAATGGCGCTTGTACTGCTATTTATAATCCATCAAGCAATCGCCATCTATCCTCTAGCGTTAATCGAACGTCTAGTGAATCACAACCCGCAAATCTCGATCATTCATTTTTACCAGTAGCTACCTTAGCAGAAGTCAATAAAGTACCGACGATGAAAGTTCGATATGGGGGTTCTACTAGCTTTGCTCCTTTGAGAACCAAGCAGATTGTAGAACGTATTAGCATGGTTCATCCAGGTTTCGATTTGATCTATGTTGAGCCTACTGGAGGACAAAAGCCTGGTTCTACTACTGGGATTAAAATGCTACTCGATGGTCAATTGAGTTTAGCTCAATCTTCGCGACCTTTGCGAGAGGAAGAATATAATCTAGCCAAAAACCATGGGTTTGCTCTAGAACAACAAGCGATCGCCATCGATGGATTAGCCATTTTCGTTAATCCTCAACTACCTATTTCAGGTTTAACCATATCTAATCTCAAGGATATTTACACGGGTAAGATTGTCAATTGGAAGCAGCTAGGCGGTCCCGATTTACCAATTAAACCTTTTAGTCGCGATCTTAAAGCAGCAGGAACTTCGGAATATTTTTGGGAAACTGTTCTCGATCGCCAACCTTTTACCTCATCGCTGCAACCTGTCACCAGCAATCCTACTGACTCGATCGCCAAAGTTGCTAAAACTGTTGGCGGAATTGGTTATGGTACTGCTGCTGAAGCTTGCAATCAAAGTAGGATTAGACCTCTAGCAATTGCTAAAGAAGCAGGACAGAAATCGATCTTGCCTTGTGATGACAAACAAGTCAATCAAGTCGCGATCGTCAACAATATTTATCCGATTACGCGAAGATTATTTGTAATTATCAAACGAGATGGTAGGCTCGACGAACAAGCAGGGCTTGCTTACGTTAATTTATTCTTGAGCAACGAAGGTCAACAGTTAGTTGAAGAAGCTGGTTTAGCGAAAATTCGTTAGCAGAGCGAAATTTGCCGTAGATAATAGATAATAGTGGACGAAATCTCATGGTAGATCAAAGTTATCAAAATAATTCGAGCGATCGCCAAGGATTGCTAGATATAGAGGTATTTATTACTATTGCCGCAGATGATTTTTCGACTGTAGTAAATTTCTATCAGCAGCTATTTTCTCAACAGCCTAATGCTTATGTTGCCAATGTCTATGCAGAGTTTCAATTAACTAGTTTGCGTTTGGGCATCTTTAAACCTAAAAACCAGCAAGAATTTGCTAACTCTGCTGGTAGTGGCATGAGTATTTGTATTGAAGTTGAAGATTTAGAAGCCGCGATCGCTCATCTAAGTGCAATAGGATATCCACCGCCAGGTCAAATAATCAATGCTTCCCACGGCAAAGAAATCTATGCTTGCGATCCTGCGGGAAATAGACTGATTTTGCATCAATCGTAGAAACCAACTTTCTAGTGCAAGAAGGCAGAAGGACGGCGCTTTGTATGACGAGGAAACCTCGTCATCCGCGCCTCCAGAAGTAAACAGCCTTGTTACTACAAGGTTTTCTTCTCAATTAACTGACGGGTTAATTCTGCTATATTGCACTAGTCTACATTAAATTGATTGCGATAAATTAGCAGAGGTATGGCTATCAGCATTCCGCTCGCAGTAAAGATTAGGTTGGCTGGATGAAGCGCTTCTTTGTTAATTCCTTGTAAAAATCTAACTGTTGCTTAGCTAATGCTCGATTAGTATATTTTTCTATAGCGTGATCGAATCCTTTTTCAGCTAGATTTTGCGCTAATTCTGAATTAGTGATTAATTGCTGTAGACATTGTCTTAAGGCGAGCGTATCTCCTTCAGGGAAAATTAAACCAGCATCGCCAATCACATAGGGAATTTCCCCAGAATTAGAGCCAATTACAGGTACACGAGATACCATTGCTTCGATTAAAACATGACCGAACTGTTCTTTCCAACCTACGGAAGTGAGAGTTTTAAACTTATAATTTGTCTCTGAAGGCAATACTAAGACATTAAGTAGATTGATATAGCGAGGAACTTCGTCATGAGGAACGCTTTCGATTAAAATCAGGCGATCGCTAATTCCTGCTGCTGCTGCTTTTTGTAGAATTGTTTCTTTGAGTGTGCCTCTACCTAATAATAATAATTTCCAAGATAATTCTTTTAAGCCCGCGATCGCTTCGATTAAAGTTAAAATTCCTTTTTCTTCAACAAATCGACCAACAAAACCAATGACAAACTCATTATTATTAATGCGTAATTTAGATCTTAATTCTGGTTGCGATCGAGGTGAGAATAATTTTTCATCTACTCCCAACTGCGGCATTACTTTGACTTTACCTCGATAACCATGTTCTTTTAAAATTTCTGCCCCATCTTGATTGCCAGCGATTAAACCATGAGTGCGATCGAGGTTATATTTTTCTAGTAAATTAATGGGAAATTTATTAGTATAAGGAAGATTCCACCAAGTAAAAAAGATATTTTTAGCTTTTAATTTCAAGAGATTATTTAATGTAATTAATTGGGCATAACTAAACGCTTTAGCACCCTGTTCTACTTGAATTATTTCTGGTTTAAATTGTTGTAATAACTTAACCAAGTCAACTCCAAAAGTAAGCAAGCCTTGGTTATTTTGGCTGAAATTACTAACTGGAATAATCCGAAAATTTCCTTCTTTCCTTGCTTGGGTTTCAATAATTTTGTTTTGAACGCCTCCAGGCTTCCAGCGCTTGGGTACAATAACCGTGACTTCAAGATTTGGTTCTAGGTTAGCTAGGGTTTTGAGTTTTTCGCAGTTGAGATCGACAATATAAGTATGGCTAGCTACTAAAATTCTCATAATTAAGATTGAGTATGGCTGTTAGCACCAAAAAAACAACAATTTTTCTCAACTAATCTAACCAAGATTTTTCGATTCTTCACTGTTTTAACCAACCAAATAATTCTCCTAACGTTAACTGTAATTCTTTAGCAAACTCAGGCACTGTTAAAACATTGTTTTCTTCTTCAAAAAATGCTGGTTGCTGCTTTGGAAAATAAACTATTACAGATTGTTCGTCAGGATCGATGAGCCATCCTAATTGTGTACCGCGATCGAGACAGTACAATATATTTTTAATAACTTTAGTTTGTCTTTGCTCTGGTGAAAGAATCTCAATTGTCCAATCTGGTACTACTTGAAAAGAATTAGCGATCTCACCATTTTCATCACGAGGAATTCGATCCCAGGTAAAGACAGTAACATCAGGTACAATTGAGCGTTCGCCGAAGGTACATCTTAGCTCTGGAAAAGCTCTAGCAATTTTTTGAGGCTTGAGTACGCTATTAATAGCGATAATTAGTTCCCCTTGAATTGTACTGTGTTTTCCTTGCGGCATGGGTTTTTGAATAATTTGACCCTCAATGTATTCACTGGCGGGTTTAGTTTCAGGTAATGCTAAAAACTCTTCCAAAGTGATGGATTTAGGTGATGTTTGTACCATAACCCCTTCTGGACTTACTCGGTAAGTGTCTATATCCCTTATTGTATCGATGCAATATACTATTCGCAAAGCAACAGTCAAAAAAATGAATTCGGCGCGATCGAGATAAGATTTACAATCTAAAAAAGCACAGCAAAATTTAATCAATATGTATGCAGTTATTTCACCAGAAAAAATAGAAATACCACCAGGATCGGTGTTAATGATACCTGGTAGTTGGGAGGACTATCAAACTTTAAGCGAACAATTGGGCGATCGATCGATCCCTCGCCTCAAATATCGTCCTGGGGAGATTTGGTTGATGAGTCCTTTACCAGAACACGGACGCAATGCTAGTTTGGTTGCAGATACAATTAAGGCTATACTCGACTACTTAGGGAAAGAGTACGATTCATTTACTCCTATTACTATGAAGTTGCCTCAAAGAAGCGGTATCGAACCAGATTGCTGTTTTTATATCGACAATTGGCAAGCAGTTTCGGGGAAGAAAAGAATTAATTGGGAAGTCGATCCAGCGCCAGATTTAGTCATTGAAATCGATCTTACTAGTTATACAGATGTCAATGATTATTTAGTCTATCAAGTTCCAGAAGTTTGGTTGTTTAAAAGCGATCGAGTTACAATTTATCGCTTACAAAATGATAGTTATCTAGTTAATAATCGCAGTTGTTATTTTCCCGATCTGGACGTTTTACAGCTAATTGCCGATTGTTTTAAAGTTGCAAGCGATCGCAATACTAGTGTAGCTATTCGACAATTAAGACAGAAATTAAACGAGATCCTCTAAAATTGCCTAGGAAATTAACTAGTAAATTAAATTTTTGCCAGCTTGCATAGCCAGAAATAGCCTAATAAAGAACCCAAAAAATAATTAGGAAAATCCCACCAAACAAAAGTTGTAAGTGATTGCACAAAATTAAATTCACAGGTGGAGGAAGGCAAAAGGCATTCTTGCAAGAGGCAAAAGCAAAAGTGAAATGTGTAATTAATTTTGTTTAAGTACTTACCTAAAATTAACTTACCTATAAAGGTCGATCGAACTGAATTTAAGATAGGAGTTTGCCACAATTGCAAAACTTCTAAGCAACAGGTGATTAAAAAAACCCAAACAGCAATTTTAGCGATCGTTTGTTTGCTTTTGATTTTTGGTACAAAGGTAAAAATTAGCAAGCACCAAAAAATTTCATATATAAGTATCTAAACAGAATTAATTACACACTGTATTTTCCCTCTTGCATGAGTGCATGAGTGCCTTTTGCCTACCCTCACCTGTGTAATTAATTTTGTGCAACTACTTAAAATATCTCCTGCATAATCTCTAACCCATTGTTCGCCAATGCCGCTATAAAATTTGGTATAAATCCCTAAAGGAACAATTATTACTAAAGATAAAAATAAGGGAATCCTATGTTTAAATTCGGAAAAAAAGAGCATCTGCTTGCAATAAGTCGCTTTTGAGCATTCCATGAAGGGGTTCTAGAGATACTAGAGTAAATCCTTTCTTTGCCAAAAAATCAATTACATCTTGCATTAAAAGTTCACCCTGATAAAGTCTTTCTTTTAAAGATACTTCTAGCTGAAGTCCTGTTATTTTATCTAGAGAATTACTTGCTCCTGCCAAGACATTTTTTTCGTATCCTTGGGTGTCAATTTTTAAAAAAATATTATCTTCTGGTTGACAATATTCTTGAAAAATGGTGTCTAATTTGGCGATTGTAATTTGTTCTTTTTCAAGATAATCTGAGTCTGGATGATTTTTAGCTAATAAAGAAGAACGTTCTAAAATTGAACTAAATACTGATTTTTTAGAGACATTAATCACAGTTTTACCATCATAATCACCCAAAGCAGAGCGAGATGTTAGCCAAAGAGAATCTTGTTTTGCTTTTCGACAAAGCTCAGCAAAGGCAGAAGCTAAAGGTTCAAAAGAAATAATTTTTCCCTGGTAGCCATCAATTCGCGATCGCATACCGTACTGTCCTGTATTTGCTCCTACATCTAAAACAACATTGATATCATGTTCGGAAAGCAAAGCTGTTTTAGTATTTATTTCATCATTGATATCGAAACCAAATTGACGAATAATTTTTTTGATACGAGCAAGACTATGGATGGCAAAGCTAGGATTGTTTAAAACTAAGTTTCTGACAGCTAGTTTAATATTCATGCTTTGGTTGTTGGTTGTTAATTATCGATCGCTAATTATCCAAAACTTATAAATAAAACAAATTGGTTATTTAAATAGCATTAATGATAAATGCCATTGCTTTAATCGGGAATAATGACTAAGCATTGATATAATTTGAGTTTTTTCTCTTAAAATTATTTTGTAAAATAAAAGACTATTTTAATTGTTGATTTCTGATTTTATGTTAGTAAAATTTGATTGCTAGATAGCTATTAAATTATAAAAATAATCTAAAAATCTCGTCCTTACCGCGATTGCCCCATAGTAGCCTTTAGTCTAGAGATATAGCGATCGGAAATCATTGGTGAACGTACTTTATTTGTCAGCAGTCAGCAGTCAGCAGTCAGCAGATAACTGATAACTGATAACTGATAACTGATAACTGATAACTGATAACTGATAATTAAATGAACAGCAACTTTACTGATTATCCCTACACCTCTCAACGTCGAGTTATTTTTGGTAGAGACTGTGCAGTCGCCACGAGTCAGCATCTTGCTACCTTAGCAGGAATGGAAATGTTTTGGCGAGGAGGAAATGCAGTAGATGCAGCTATTGCCAGTGCGATCGCGCTGACGGTGGTTGAACCCACTTCTAACGGAATTGGTGGCGATGCTTTCGCTTTGGTTTGGGATGGGAAATTACACGGACTAAATGCTTCTGGGAAAAGTCCCCAACATCTAAAGCCAGAATATTTTGCCCACATGCAAAAAATGCCAGAATTGGGTTGGTTAACTGTCACCGTACCAGGCGCAGTATCTGGTTGGCGCAAATTATGGCAACGTTGGGGAAAATTACCTTTCGAGCAATTATTTGCACCAGCGATTCGCTATGCAGAATCAGGTTTCCCTGTATCACCAGTTACAGCCGCAGCCTGGAAACGATCGCAGCATATTTATTTACCTCTCAAAGAAGAAGAATTCCAACCTTTTGGGCAAGTATTTTTTCCTAACGGGCGATCGCTTCAAGCTGGCGAAATTTGGTCGAGTCAGGCTCATGCTGAGACTTTAAAGGAAATTGCCAAAACTGGAGGAGAGAGCTTTTATAATGGTAAATTGGCTCAAGCTATAGTTAATTTTGCCGCCGATACAGGAGGTTTGTTAACTAATGCCGATTTAGCTAACCATCAAGCGGAGTGGGTTGAACCAATTTCTACTCAATATCGCCACTTAACGGTGTGGGAAATACCTCCAAATACTCAGGGAATTGCCGCTTTAATGGCTTTGAATATTCTTGAAGGTTTCGATCTGAAAAAATATCCTCGCGATTCTGTAGATAGTTATCACCTGCAAATTGAAGCAATGAAATTAGCTTTTGCCGATCTACACCATCACATTGCCGATCGCGATTACATGCAAGTACAAATTGAGCATTTATTAGCTAAAACCTATGCAACTAATCGCAGAAATCTGATTCAAGAACAAGCAATTCCCATTGCTCAACCAGATATTCCCAAAGGAGGAACCGTTTATCTAGCTACAGCCGATCGCGATTTGATGGTTTCCTTGATTCAATCTAATTATGAAGCTTTTGGTAGTGGTATTCTCATTCCTAATACTGGGATTGCACTGCACAATCGCGCTGCTGGTTTTACACTTTTACCAGGACATCCCAACCAAGTTGCTCCCTCAAAACGTCCCCTACATACAATTATTCCAGCTTTTCTCACTCAAGACGATCGCCCACTTGGTCCTTTTGGGGTAATGGGTGCGCCAATGCAACCACAGGGACATTTGCAGGTAGTGGTGAATATGGCAGATTACGGGATGAATCCCCAAGCAGCTTTGGATGCACCGCGCTGGCGATTTATAATTGATAATCAAGTGTTACTTGAAGCAAGCGTTCCCTCTCAAGTGGCGATCGAATTAGCAGAACGAGGACACAACATTCAAATCGCTCATCCCCGTATGTTTGGCAAAGGTCAAATAATTTTACGACACAATGAAATTATGGTTGCTGCTTCCGAACCTAGGGCTGATGGTTTAGCATTAGCATTTTAGAAGAAAATAGGCAAAAGGAAATATGAGAAAATAGAAACAGAAAAATTAATTTCCAGGCTGAATCTTAAAATAATGGAAATTGCTAAAAGAAAAGTACCATTGGGTCGTCCATTGTTTCCAGAGCAAAAAAAACTTTCTTCTGCTGAACTAGAACAACTTGAAACTGAAGATAGAATCTTTGCTCACAACTGTAGAGAAATTTTTAATCGCGTTTATCCAGAATTAGTAGCTAAATATTACAACTGGTTCATTGTTATTGAACCAGAGAGCAAAGATTATTTTATCGATCGCCATGAAACATCTGCTTGGAAGTGTGCCAAACAAAAATATCCCAACTCTATGCTATTAATAATGCGTATCAACGAGACAGGTACTTGTGGCAGAATATACAGAAAAGGTAATTTATTGACATTAGGGTAAAATCACTCCTCAACTTGTTTTTTGCCCTATCTTATTTCGTTTAAAGAGTAGACACGCTTGAACTCAAATTATTCTGACTTGGATCGCAAAGACCAGTTAAAAGCTTAAAATTTGTTTACAATCGATATAAAGATGCAGTCTAGCAACATCGCACAGTTCATTTGTTGTCAAATAGATCGACAAAATGATTACTCCAAAGACTCCAGTTGGAAAAAAGAAGAATTCTTCTTTAGATCTTAATACCTCAAAATTGCTATTAAATTTATTAGAACAGCAGCAGGGAGAAAAAGTTTATTTAAGAAATTTATTGTTGGGGTTAAACGATCGCGCTTTTGGTTGGACTTTGTTTATTTGCGCCCTTCCAGAGGCTTTACCTCTACCCATAGCTGGACTTTCAGCAATTATCGGCACTCCCCTGCTATTGGTTTCAGGACAATTGGTTTTGGGTTTTCATCAACCTTGGCTACCTTCGTGGATTGGTAATCGCTCGTTTAAACATAGAGATTTTGCCAAAATTGTCCATAAAACCTTACCTTATTTAAATAAAGTCGAAAAATTGATTCGTCCTCGCTGTAAGTTGATAATTTCACGACCGATAGAACGTTTTCTAGGTTTAGTTATTTTTATCCTGGCGATCGTGATTACTTTACCAATTCCTTTTGGCAACTTTTTGCCAGCTATTGCTGTTGTTTTAATTAGTTTAGGAATTCTGGAAAAAGATGGTATGGCGATCGTCGTTGGACTAATCTGTGCGTCGATCGTGTTTGCTATCTTGGTTGGTGCTGTATTGGCATTGCGATCGATTCCGTTACCTTTTTTTCCCGCCTAATAGCTATCAGTCTTCAGCTATCAGCTATCAGCTATCAGTTTTCAATTTTTAACTGTAGGGGCTTTCTTGCCATTCGCCCCTACCTGACGGCTGAATGCTAGTAATGATTAATATATTACCTATGATTAATTCAACCCAGTTATCTCCAGAAGTCGATCGATTAGTACGAGAAATTATCGAAGGAAGAGGTTATGTTATCCTTCCCGATCTACTTAGTAATGATGAAGCAAAACAGGCGCGAGATTTAGTTTTAAAATTAGCCGATCGAGAGCGATCGCAGGGGAAATTAGTTACTAGCAACAATAAAGAAAGACTGTACGGATTAATTCATAAAGGGGAAATCTTTGCCAAGATGGTACAGCATCCGCAAGTGCTATCAGTCATCGAAGCTATCTTAGGAGAAGAAGTTACTCTCGGTGGATTTTCTGCTCATATTCTCTATGCAGATGCACCGAGAATGGGCGTTCATGTCGATTATCCTTATTGGGCGATGACTCCTCCCTATCCCAAATATCCTATCTTAGAAGTGCAAATAATTTGGATGGTAGAAGATTTTACCGATCGCAATGGTGCGCCTTTATTTGTTCCTGAAAGTCAAAAATTAGCTACTAAACCCGATCTAGAAATGTTTGAAAAAACTGCTCAAAAAATTACAGGAAAAGCAGGTACAGCAATTATTTCTCACGGTTTGTGCTGGCATGATACTTCTGTGAATTTAACCGAGAATCCCAGAGTTTCTATTTTGGGAAATTATATCCTTCAGTTTATCCATCCCCTCGAAGACAATCTTTTTGACATGGGATCTGATGTGATCGAAAATGCTACACCAAAATTAAAACAATTACTGCGACATCAACTCAAATCGAATAAAGAACAAACGTTTCCAATGAAGAATATATTGAGAAGTTCAAAATATTAATAAGCAGCGATCCAACACTCCAATTCCCCTTTTTTTTAGTCTAAACCACAATTATTCCAAAGCTCCCAATGCAATCAACGTCATCAACTGAGCTTCAGATAACCCCTGAATTCCTTTGATTTTCATACCTTCGTAAGGACGAGGAACTCTCCAGGTGGAGTTTGCCAGAGTTTAAGACGGAGACAATGACCTGACGACCAATCCCATAATTTGACCGTATAGTCGGCACTACCACTCGCTAGTAACGGTTGAGGGGCAGCAGGTTGAAAGGCTACAGACCAAACTCGATTTGTATGCTCTCGTAACGTCTGCACGATCTTTCCCTGTTTGAAATCCCAAATTTGGATCGTTCGATCTTCGTAACCGCTAGCCAGATAAGCACCATTGGGACTGAGATCCAGAGATAAAACGGCATTGGTATGCCCGACCAGAGTTTTCCTACAGCGTCCCGTTTTTAAATTCCAGAATTTAGTAGCATGGTCATCCCCGGCACTAACAATTTGCTGCCCGTTGGGATGATAGGCTACTGACCAGATTCGGCTGCTGTGTCCCAAAAACGTTTTCAAGCAGTCTCCGCTAGCCGCATCCCAAAGTTTCAGGGTTCGATCGAAGCTACTGCTGGCAAGATATTGACCATTAGGACTGAAAGCGATCGCAGTAACGGGCTGACGATGACCACAAAAGGTACGAATACATTTTTGGCTTTGGATGTCCCAAAGTTTTATCGTTCGATCGTAGCTGCAACTGGCAAGGTGTCTACCATCAGGGCTAAAAGCTAGAGAACGAACCCAGCGATCGTGAGGTTGCCAGACAGTATGACAATTGCCAAAACTGGCTCTCCCGTACTCATGGTGATAAGCAAAGATTATCAAATTAAGGGCATATGC
>CAZJTL010000085.1:0-19397 GCA_964548905.1 uncultured bacterium
TTTTTGGACAATCAGTATATTTACAAGTACCTCGTCGTCAATTTTATTGCCAAGATTTAAAAGGCTTAAAAAATCGCTGTTTACTTCTTAAAAATGGTGGAGAAATAATTGAAGAAGAAAGAAAGGAATTAGAAGAACTATTAAATCAGTCGCCATCCTTGACGATTGCTTATGAGTTAAAAGAAGAATTGCGAGACATTTATGAAACGAGTACAACTGTTAAGATGGGAATTAGGCAACTAGAGAAATGGTTGATTTATGCTCGGTGTTTTTTTGGCAAAACTGCTGAAACTTTAACCAAACATATTCAGGAAATTTGTCATTACTTTATTAATAGAACAACCAGTGGTGTCATGGAAGGAATTAATAATAAAATTAAATTGATTATTCGGCAGAGCTATGGCTTTAAAACCTTTAATTCTTTAAGATTGAAGCTGTTAGCTTGCTTGTTTTAATAAGCCGTGCTTATCACCGCAGGTGTGGGAGAGCCAATATTTAGATTTTTTTCGTTTACCCTCTTGACTCTCCAGTTGACTAGAGACTTCACAATAGAAGTAATCGATCTTCATAGGGTAGAAATGTAGAAATTATGACATTACAACTCAAAGTTCCCAACATGGCTTGCTCGGCTTGCGGAGATACTATCACCAAAGCAATTAAACAAGTCGATCCAGCCGCAACTGTACGAACAGATCCGAAAACTAAACTTGTCGAAATTGAAACACAAGCATCATCCGACGCAATCGCGCAAGTGATTACAGCAGCAGGTTATACCGTTACAAAGTAGCTTCGCGACAGGGTGTAAGGGGATCGGTAATAAGTCTTAAGTTAGGAGGTGAGAAATGGAAAATACCAGTTTAAAACTGCGAGGCATGAGTTGTGCCTCTTGTGCTAGGAATATCGAAGATGCAATTCGATCGGTGGAGGGTGTTTCCGAGTGTAGCGTCAATTTTGGTGCAGAACTTGCCACTGTTACTTACGATCGAGATCGAACCGATCTAGCAGCGATTCAAAATGCCGTCGATGCGGCAGGATATTCAGCCGTACCTATGCAAGATGAAATACTTGCCCCAGAAGATGATACCGAAAGACGAGAACGGCTTGTCGAAAATCGCCAACTGACCCGCAAGGTATGGGTTAGCGGTATTATTAGTGCCATCATTGTCATTGGTTCGTTGCCGATGATGACAGGATTACCCATTCCGTTCATTCCTGCATGGATGCACAATCCTTGGCTGCAACTAGTGCTGACTGCACCCGTACTATTTTGGTGCGGTTCATTTTTCTTTATCAATGCTTGGAAAGCCCTCAAACGCCATACGGCAACTATGGATACCCTAGTGGCGATCGGCACGGGTACAGCTTATCTTTATTCTCTATTTCCCACTTTTTTCCCGCAATGGTTTATCGCACAGGGACTTACACCTGATGTATATTTTGAAGCTGCATCGGTAATTATTGCCCTGATTTTACTGGGACGATTATTAGAAAATCGAGCCAAGGGACAAACTTCAGAAGCAATTCGTAAGCTGATGGGTTTACAAGCTAAAACAGCAAGGGTGATTCGTAGCGATCGTGAGATAGACATTCCCATCGCTGAAGTTGTTCTTGGAGATATCATTTTGGTACGCCCAGGAGAAAAAATACCCGTCGATGGCGAAATTGTAGAAGGTGCTTCCACTATTGATGAAGCTATGGTTACGGGTGAAAGTATCCCCGTAAAAAAATATCCTGGTGATGAAGTTATTGGCGCGACGATTAATAAAACTGGTAGTTTTAAATTCAGAGCAACCAAAATCGGTAAAGATACTTTTTTGGCACAGATTGTTAGATTAGTGCAGCAAGCACAAGGCTCGAAAGCACCGATTCAACGTTTAGCCGATCGCGTAACGGGATGGTTTGTACCTGCTGTAATTGCCATTGCGATCGCTACTTTTATTCTTTGGTACAACATCATGGGGAATGTCACGATGGCGCTGATTACCACAGTCGGAGTGTTGATTATTGCCTGTCCCTGCGCGCTTGGTTTGGCAACCCCGACTTCGATTATGGTGGGAACGGGTAAGGGAGCAGAAAATGGCATTCTAATTAAAGGTGCGGAAAGTCTGGAAATGGCTCACAAATTAAAGGCGCTCGTACTCGATAAAACAGGAACGATTACCCAAGGGAAACCGACTGTAACTGATTTTGTAACTGTTCGGGGAATTACAGATGGTAACGAGTTAAATTTACTGTCTCTTGCTGCATCGGTAGAGAGAAATTCAGAACATCCTTTAGCAGAAGCAGTAGTTCAATACGCTCGATCGCAAAAGGTAAAATTAAACGACACACAAGAATTTGAGGCGATCGCTGGTAGTGGCGTACAAGGCTATGTTTCAGAGCAACTCGTACAAATTGGTACGCACCGTTGGATGAACGAGTTAGATATAGATACTAGCAACCTACAAAAAGATTGGGAGAGATTAGAGTATCTTGGTAAAACCGTTATTTGGATTGCCGTAAATAAAAGAATTGAAGCGATTATGGGAATTGCCGATGCGGTTAAACCTTCTTCTGTTAATGCTATTCGAGCCTTACAGAATATGGGATTGGAAGTAGTGATGTTAACTGGAGACAATCGCCGCACCGCCGAAGTTATTGCTCGTGAAGTTGGCATCGATCGCGTTTTTGCTGAAGTTCGCCCCGAACAGAAGGCATTTACTCTCAAGCAAATTCAATCGGAAGGTAAAATAGTAGCAATGGTAGGTGATGGCATCAACGATGCACCCGCTCTAGCGCAAGCTGACGTAGGAATAGCGATCGGTACGGGAACGGATGTGGCGATCGCTGCTAGCGATATTACTTTAATCTCAGGAGACTTACAGGGAATCGTTACAGCGATTCAATTGAGTCGCGCTACCATTCGTAACATTCGTCAAAATCTCTTCTTCGCCTTTATCTACAACGTAGCTGGCATTCCTATTGCAGCAGGTATTCTTTATCCAGTTTTCGGTTGGTTGCTCAGTCCGATCGTTGCAGGTGCGGCGATGGCGTTTAGTTCGGTGTCGGTAGTGACGAATGCTTTGCGTTTGCGTAATTTTCGACCAAAAACACTTGGTTAAAGGAATATTAGTCATGAAAGCAATTATATTTTTCGCTACTTTGGCAGGATTTGGGTTTTTAGTTGGGGTAATTTCTGGAGCGATCGTCTAGGAGGTTTGACAATGATGAATAGAAAAGCGATCGCTAGTAGTATTGCAAGTTTAGGAATGGTGTTAGGAATTGCTTCGGGTGAAGCAGTTGCCCAAATTCCTCACAATATGAAGGAAATGCAACCTTATAAAAGCGATCGAACGGGACAATTTCAACGTATCGAACAACCTTTAAGCAATAAAATTATCGTTACGGTTGGTGGATTGGGACTGATTGGTTTGGAACTGTGGTGGTTCTTAGCTAGTAAACCTAAATCTCGTCAAGCAACTATACAAGGGGACATTCAAGAGATTACTGTCACCGTCGATGGCGGTTACGAACCCAGTCAGATTGTAGTTCGATCGGGTCAAAAAGTACGGTTAAATTTCGAGCGCAAAGATGCCAGTAGTTGTCTTGAAGAAGTCCGATTTCCCGATTTTGGAATTGCTCAAACACTACCTCTAAATCGAGTTACACCAATTGAATTTGCACCCGAAAAACCTGGTAGATACGAGTTTACTTGCGGAATGAATATGTTTCGAGGAGCGATCGAGGTTCTTTAGCAATTAGGAGACTTACCATGTTAACTCAAGAAAAACCCAAATTAATCGGTACGATCGCATCTGAAAGTGGTATTCCCATTAAAACTATTCGCTATTACGATGAATTGGGTTTACTCAAAACTAATGGTAGAACTGAAGGCGGATATCGCTTGTTTGATAGAGATGTCTTTATTCGTTTGAAATTTATCAAACGCGCCCAAAATTTAGGATTGAGCTTATCGGAGATTAAGGAATTTTTGGAGGTTTATGACAAAAACGATTTGCCTTGCGATCGAATCAAAGTCAAGCTGGAAGAAAAGCTGATGGCGATCGAGCAGCAAATCCAACAACTGCAAATTCTCAAGCAAGAACTAAAAGGACTTTTATCGGGATGGGAAAAGATACCCGAATATCCTGAAGATACTATTTGTCCGATCATCGAGCGATCGAAAGTTATTTGAACGAGAAAGATTTTGGAAGTATTAAGGCGATCGGTAAGCTGCTTGTTAAAAGTACAATCGCTTATCCGTTACTAACTCTCGCTTAAGTAACAATGACAATCTGGCTTTTCTATTAATGAATCTGCCAAAGCATTTAAAGCTACGGCTGCTAATAATCCTCCTCCCAGCGAACCTTGTATAGTTAGATAAGGAACGCCCGATCGCATCAATCGACGTTTGGCAGCAGGAGCATGACTGAAACCAACTGGCATTCCAATAACCAAAGCGGGTTGTAGTTGACCGCTCTCGATTAACTCGCAAGCAAACATTAAAACAGAGGGAGCAAAACCGATCGCCAAGATAGCACCTTCTGGAACTTGTCCAAGTCGTTCTTGCCATTGAGGTTGCTGCCAAAATGCTCGTTCGGCTTCTACGGCGCTGGTAATGTGGGGATCGTCTATTAGGGTTGTGGTAGAACATCCCAAACCCGTCAATCGAGTTCGATCGAGGGAGTTAACTAGGGCTGGTACGTCTCCAACTACCTCAGAGCCAGCTTTTAAAGCATTACGAAGTGCCTTACCATGCGAGGCGTAACATTTCCTGCCACTGAATCGGTTAGCTCTTTAATCGTCAAATGTTGGGCATTCATACTAGGGTTAGATTTTTCTTGACTTTAACATTAATGTCAAGGTTTAGGCTGAGGAAGTAGTAATTAAAAACTTTTCATGAACGTAGGGCGATCGAAGTTACCAACCCCCAGTTATATTGTTCGTCTTCTTAAAGAAAATCCAGAACTACTGGCTGCTTTAATTTGTGGCGTGTTAGTACTGTTAGGCTGGCTACTACTTTATCTGAATTTACTTGGATTGAGTGTGGCGATTTTGTGTGCGGCTTATATCATCGGTGGATACGAGAGTGCGCGAGAGGGACTGACAACGCTACTTCGGGAAAAAGAGTTAGATGTAGATTTTTCGTAGCAATCGCGAACAGATGATTCCCGTCGAACAACTTCAAGTTGGCGATACGATTCTCGTTAAACCTGGTGAGTTAATTCCTACCGACAGCATAGTGTTGGAAGCAAAAAGTACCCTCAACGAAGCGTCGATTACAGGGGAATCAATACCAGTCGAAAAAACGGCGGGAAATGAAGTTTTTGCTGGCACGCTCAATGGCAACGGGGCGTTGTGGCTGAAAGTGCATCAACCTCCAGAAAGTAGTTTGATTCAACGGATTATCCAACTCGTGAAACAAGCTCAAACAGAAGCACCGCCATCACAACAGTTTATCGAACGATTTGAACGAGGTTATGCCAAAGCGATCGTTGTTATAGGTATTTTTTTGGCGTTACTACCGCCTTTTCTTTGGGGTTGGGACTGGGAAACGACTATTTATCGATCGCTTATTTTTCTCGTGGTTGCTTCTCCCTGCGCTCTGATGGCGGCGATTATGCCGACTTTGTTATCGGGAATCGCCAATGGTGCGCGACAAGGAATTTTGTTCAAAAATAGCGCTACTCTAGAAACACTCGGACAAGTAAAGGCGATCGCTTTTATAGTTTTGTTATTGGTAGCAAATTTTGTAGGTGATATTACTCTACCTATTGGTGTGATCGGACATGAAGGATCGACATTAGTTGTAACCTTAAGCGGGCTGCGTTTGCTGCGCGGCTAAAAAAGAAAATTCAGCTCGAAATTTCATCCCTATTTCATTTTGATGTGAAAGATTAGATATAGATATTACTTTTTCTACCGATTATCTTGTCGGCACAAAAAACAGTTAAGAGAAAATGATAAGACAAATAAACTAGTCACTACCAAGACGATCGCTGCTCCAGATAGAATATTTAAATAATAGCTAATGTACATTCCTGTCACACTACTAATTACTCCCAAAATAGAACCTAAAATCATCATTTGATGTAGTTCTTTGACTAGCAAATAAGCAGTAATTCCAGGGCCAATTAATAGCGAGACGACCAATACTACTCCTACTCCCTGCATACTGGCAATAATCGTCAAAGTAATCGCAGAAATTAAACCAAAATGAATTAAATTAATTGGCAAACCGATCGCCTGCGCTCCCAAAGGATTAAAAGTATAAAATAATAATTCTTTATAAAATATTTTGATAAAAACTAACACAAAAATTGTAATTATTAAGGTTTTAATTACGTCGGTTGCAGTTACCTCTAAAATATCGCCAAATAAAAAACTATGTAAATCTAGCTTACTTTTTAGCAAAGTAATCAGCATTATTCCCAGTGCTAAAAAACCAGAAAAAACTAAAGCCATCGCTGCATCAACTTTGACGCGAGATTGAGACTGAATCCAGGCAATAACCCAAGTGCTAATTGTGCCAGAAATAAAAGCACCAACAAAAATATCAATACCAAGATAAAAAGCGATCGCCAATCCTGGTAAAACGGTATGAGCAATCACATCACCTAACAAACCCATTCTTTGTACGATTAAATAACTTCCTGTTGTTGCACAAAGAATTCCTAGAAGAATTGCAATAATAATTGCATTTCTCATAAATTCAAAAGTTAAAGGTTCAATTAAAAAATTGCTCATAGTTCATTGTTGAGTTATGTCCTTTCCCAAATAAATTCTAAATTCAAAACAAAACCAGGTAGTACATCTTCCCCTGATAGAGTATTAGGAGATTCTAAAACTTCTTTTTCTAGTCCGAATCGATAAATTTCTACCAGACGATCTTGTGGAGAAATTAACCAACCAAGTCGAACTTCATTACTCATATATTCTTGCATTTTAATCTGAGTTTCTTTTAGATAATCTGTAGGAGACATCAGTTCTAAAGCAAAATCTGGAGAAATAGGAATAAATTTAGTTTTTTGTTCTGAAGTAAGCGCATTCCATCTTTCTTTCTTAATCCAAGAAACATCAGGCGATCGATTAGCACCATTAGGTAATTTATAACCAGTAGAAGAATCAAAAACTTCGCCTAAGTTAGTTTGTTCGTTCCAAATAGAAAATCTAGTAATTAATTTGGCATTGCGTTGTCCCGTTTCTCCTCCAGTTGGTGGCATTATCACTATTTCCCCATTAGCATTGCGCTCAAACTTTGTATCTGGATTATTTTGACAAAGTTGATAAAATTGTTCGTCATCTAAATTGATAATTGAATTGAAGTTAACAGTAATTGCACTCATAATTTTTCTCAAAATTGCCAACTACAATCGATCGCATTCAACTAAAAATGTAATATAACAAAGGCAAATGCGATCGCTAACCTACCCTACAGAATACTACGATCTAATCACAAATAAACCATGAACTATGAACTATGAACTAAAATCACATTATCGCCGTAGGCTTTTTGAATATTTTCGGCGGTGATTACTTCAGATCGCGAACCATTGGCAATTAGTTCTCGATTAATTAATAAAAAGCGATCGTATTTTCTCGATGCTTCTGCCAATTCATGACCGACTACTAATAAAATTTTTCCTGCTGATTTTAGTTCGTCGAAAATTTCAAAGATGACTCTTTCGGTTTTTTTATCGACACCGACAAAGGGTTCATCAAAAAAGAATAATTCTGCTTCCTGGGCGATCGCTTGCGCTAAAAAGACTCGTTGCTGTTGTCCTCCAGATAATTCGCCAATTTGACGGTTTCTCAATTCCCACATACCTACTCTTTCTAATGCCGATCTCACAATTTCTCTAGATTGACGAGAGGGAGAACGAAACCAACCTGTATGACGAGTGCGTGCCATCATCACTACGCTATGAACTGTAATTGGATAATCCCAATCTATTTGCGATCGCTGAGGTACGTAAGCAACTTGTGATAATTGTTTGGCAAGGGGACGGGAGTAATATTTGACTATACCGCTTGCTATCGGAATTAAACCCAACATCGCTTTGATTGTGGTGCTTTTTCCTGCGCCGTTAGGTCCAATGATACCGACAATCTGCCCTGGCTCTAGATAAAAACTAACATTTTCAACGGCAGTTAGTCCTCGATAGTTGACAGCTAAGTGCTGAACCTCTAACATGAACATCTTATATATTAATGATAATCATTATTATACAGATAAAGTCGATCTATGAAAAAAAACTCTTTTTACCAAAGCTTTGCAGGTTTTTTGCTGGTAATTGGTTTATGTTCTTGTCAATCTAAACCACCAGAAGCAACTGCTAGTAAGACAAGCAATTTACCCTTGGTAGTAGCTACTACTAGCGTTATTTGCGACCTCACCCAACAAGTAGCAGTAGATACCATTAATCTTAAATGTTTAGTAGCACCTGGAGAAGACCCCCATGTTTATCAACCCAAACCTGAAGATAGGAAAGCGATCGATACAGCTAAGCTAATTTTGTATGCAGGATACAATTTCGATTCCAGTCTGGTTAAATTAGTTAAAGCCTCTAGTAATACAGCAGCAAAAATAGGGATTCATGAAGTGGTTGTTCCCAAACCATTGATGGAAGAAGAACACGAACACGGACACGAACATGGAGAGGAAGAAAAACACGCTGAAGGAGAAACTGCCGATCCTCATGTTTGGCATGATGCTAAAAATGGTATCGCCATGACTAAGGCGATCGCCGATTCTTTGTCAAAATTAGAACCAGATCGGGCTTCACTCTACGCTAGTAATAGCCAAAAAATTACAGACGAACTAACAAAAATTGACGGTTGGATTAAGACACAAATTGCTACGATTCCAGCCAAACAACGCAAACTAGTGACAACTCACGATGCGCTAGGTTACTACGTCAATGCCTATGGTTTAGAGTCTAAAGGCGCTTTAGAAGGATTGAGTACAGAAGCAGCACCAACAGCAGCAAGAGTAAGCGAATTAACCAAAGACATCAAACAAACAGGTGTACCCACAATTTACGCTGAGGTAACTAACAATCCCAAATTGATTGAAACGGTAGCCAAAGAAGCCAATGTCAAAGTGTCCGATCGCCAATTGTATGCCGATGGTTTAGGGGAAAAAGGAAGCGAGGCTCAGACTTATCAGAAGATGTTAATTGCTAATACTCAGGCGATCGTCGAAGGTTTGGGAGGACAATACACTGCTTTTAGATAGGACTAAGTTGTTCCACTTAAACACATTACATATTTGGCTGTTACTTCTGCCTTCTGCCTTCTGCCTTCTGCCTTTCCTCACCGATAATATGCCTATTCAACAGGAAATGATCTTAAAACAACTTATAGTTAATCGAAAAGTAAACACCGCTTTCTTGGAGAGTATTTTCATCCGAATCTACATCTACCAAGGGTATTCCCCAGTCAATACGAGCGTTGAAGCGATCGCCCTGTTGCCAGTTTAAACCTAAACCGAGAGCTACTAAAGTTTCAGGATCGAGGTTGACTTCATCTCGATTCCATGCTGTACCAAAGTCGATAAAAGGTGTAAGCTGTACCACCCCTTTGCTTTTGTTAAATTTCAGGATTGGCAATCTCACTTCACTAGAAATAAACAAGCCGCTATCGCTTAGTAATAAATCCTGGCGATACCCGCGCACATTATCGATTCCACCTAAGCTAAATTGCTCTAGAGGTACTAACGCATTTGCTGCCAATTGTAAATCGCCTCTAATCAGGAACAAAGAATCTTCTCCTAAGCGTTTTACCCACTGTCCTTGTCCGCGCCAGATAAAAAATTGACTATCTGGTTGATCGTTATCGTTAACAGTAGCATCAAAAGCATTTAAGCCGATACTAAATTGAGAACGAGCAGCAATGACTTCTTGCTCGCTACGTTGAGTCCATTCTTGGAAAAACCTAAGCGCAGAAATGCGCGTCTGTCCATCTTCGTCAGCTCCTCTAGAGAGAGGAAACTCAAAATCTAATAAAGAAGTATCGCTTTCCGTGCGCGACGCAGTTACTCCTAGCACAAATTCGCGATCGGGTTTTTGAAAAACTGGTTGGCGCAGGGTTAATTCGTAATAGCGAGATTTAGATTCGATATCTAAAGGATTAAATGGTTCTTCAATAACATCATTATCAGTATTTCCGTAAGCTAGCGTAATATTGCCGTTATAAGCATTGATGGGAAGTTTGTAAGAAAAATCAAAAGCATTACTACCATCGGTGTTAGTATAGCGAAAATTAAAACCATCTCCCCAGCCAAAAACATTAGCTTCAGATAACTCAAGAATACGACGTTCGCTACCCACGCTAGGCGATCGCCCGTTATCGTAGGTTGCTTGTAGAGCAAAAGTATCTGCTTGCTTAACTTTCACATCTAACAAACTCATACCAGGGTTAGCACCAGCCGATAATTCAGCCGAAATATTATCTATTAATGGATCGAGTCTTAATAGTTGCAGTGCTTCTAGAACCGTGTTAACGTTTAGGGGTTTTTGAGCAGCTAGAGCAATCCGAGAACGGACGTACTCTGGATTTAATCTTCCTTCGACATTAACATTGATGGCTTCTAATTCTCCCTCTAGAACTTGAATAACAACTATTCCACCTTTAAGTTCTTGTGGTGGTATGTAAGCACCTGAGTTAATGTATCCCTTGCTAGTATAAAAATCCGTAATAGCAGAACGAACTTGAAATAATTCTGGTAGAGAAATTGGTCGATTAGTAAATGGCTTAGTAATTTCTGCCAGTTCCTCTGAACTAAAAACAGTACTACCTTCTACCTTGAAGTTTTTTACTGTAATCGTTTTGGGACTATCTCCAGTTTTTCGATCGCCTGTTTTATCTACTTCTTCTGTAGTTTGTGTTGGGGAGGAAGAATCTGGCTGAGCTATTACTTTGGTAGGAAAACAACCAATGTTTAAAAGAGTTATACATATAGTTAAAGATATCCAGCCAAGATTAGAGGAGTGGCGATCGCCTTGGCATAAAATCTTTAGTTTAGTTTGAAACTGCCTTCGAGCGATCGAATTGGCAAAAGGCAAACAATTACTAAGAAAAAAGGAAGGCAGTAGTAACTTTGATGAAGATAAATTGAGTATTGTCATGTCATTATTTACTCTGCTATTTGCTGCCAAGATAGGTTTAATCGCTCGAATAACCTCAGTGGTTGAAAGTCGAGCAATTGCTAGGATATCAGCAAAATAGTTCCCTTAAAATCTCAATTTCAAAGCTACCATTCAAATTATTTGAAATTAGTTTACATAAGTTTTCGATCGCCAGCAAGAAACTATTTTTCCGTAATTCTATCCTTGTAATCTCTCTATTTATTGAGAATAATGAAGATCTGCGCTAGGTTTACTCGCTCAAACCCCATAAAAATCGCCCAATGCATTGAAAAAAAGCAAAATTAAATTAGTAAAATGTTAGAAAATTTTCTTAGCTGTTATTTGCTGATTGCACTAGTGGTTTTGTGTTTTTGGTTGTGGCTGTTTTGGCAGGATCGTACTACACCAAAAACTCATTTAACATCTTGGCTAGTCATTTTAATTGCACCGTGGTTTTGGCCGATTGTCATTCCTTTATCACTGATAGAGTTGAACAATAAACTGGTTAAATTAAAGAAATTAGACCAACGCCAGCATAATTTAGATAGAATAACGCTCAACAACACAGAAATCAAGTCCCTCAGAAATTAAAGAGACTAGGGTTTAAAGATCTCACGCTCAAGAATTGATAAGATTAAAGAAGATAAGTTAATCTGGGACATCTTTGCCAAATTTATGACTTCTGTAGTCGCGGTAGAAAAGAAAAAGTTAGATAATCCGCCTTTAGAAATACATTATCTGGGCGATCGCGTCCTACGCCAACCTGCTAAACGCATTGCCAAAGTAGACGAGAGCATTCGCAAGTTGGCAAAGGATATGTTGCAAACTATGTACAGCTCGGATGGTATTGGTTTAGCAGCACCTCAAGTAGGAATCAACAAACAATTGATTGTAATTGATTGCGAGCCAGACCAACCTACGAATCCTCCTTTAATCTTGATCAATCCCCAAATTGTTGGCTATGGCGACCAGTTATGCAATGCTGAAGAAGGCTGTCTGAGCATTCCTGGTGTATACATGGAAGTAATTAGACCAGAAACGATTGAGGTATCCTACAAAGATGAAAATGGACGACCTCGCAAACTCAAAGCTTCTGGTTTATTGGCTCGTGCCATTCAACATGAAATGGATCATCTTAATGGCGTAATGTTTGTGGATCGGGTTGAAAATGGTCTTGCTTTGACAGAAGAATTGAAAAAGAAAGGTTTTTCGATCGAAGCAGTTAAACCAATTTCCTAAAATATCAAGATTAAGAAAAGAAGAAAAACAATGGGAATGACACCAAAAAGCGGCGTTTTGCTGCTTATTTCTTGTATAGCCGCGATCGCTGGAGTCGGTTCAGTATTTGAGCTTTCTTATGGGGAGCCGGAATTAGGAAGCTTAACCACTAGCCTCATTTTAGCTGCTAGTATTCCTCTGACAGGAGGTTGCTTTTGGGCTGCTGTACAAGATACTAGAGCGAATCAAAAGTAAATTAGCAATTTGGGGCTACTTAGCCCCTGCATACAGCACTATTTGCTTCTAAAATTCTAATTTTGCTTCTGGAGTTACAGGAGGAGACTGATTATTAGGCTGGAGATCTGGCGTAGTAGCTGGTGGCTCTTGCCGTGTATCCTGCTGGGGGTCTAGCGTAGTAGCTGGTGGCTCTTGCCGTGTATCCTGCTGGGGGTCTAGCGTAGTAGCTGGTGGCTCTTGCCGTGTATCCTGCTGGGGGTCTAACGTAGTAGCTGGTGACTCTTGCTGATTATTCGGCTGAGGGTCTGGCAATTCTTGTTCTGGTAATTCTTGCTCTATCTGTCGCGGCTTTTGCTTATATTGCCAAATCAGATAAAAAGTTGCTCCCAATGCCAAACAAATTAAAGCTGCCAAGATACCTATGAAAATTCGACCACGTTTGCGTTTGTTTTGCTCGCGAGCAACTTGTTCGTGGGAAGGAAATAAGCCATCTGGAGTGGGAAATAACCCTTCAGAGGGTTGAAAAATTTCCGTTGTTGGTTCGTCGATTCGAGATCTCGGTTGTTCAGAGATTTTTAACGTTGGTGAAGTCGGTTTGATTTCGTTCTCTTCAGACCAGGTCATATAATCTATAGCCGCAGCTTCAACTTCACGCCAGGATAACGGCTTGATTTGTCTTGCTGATGGATATTTAATCTGACAATAAATTAGACCGACAGTAACGTTATCGTGACCATTTTTTTCGTTAGCAATTCTGATTAAATCTTTGCCTACTCTAGCTAAATCAGATTGGCGAGCGAGAACTGGCAAAATTGCACTTCTCCAGAACTGTTCTACGCGATCGAAATCGCTCAAACCATCAGAACAAAGTAAAAAGACACAATCTTCATCCCAAATGAACCTTTGTACGTTGGGATGTAAATTCTGAGACTCTCTCATCCCTAAAGCTTGGACTAAAGCGCCTGCTGAAGGAAATTGAACTGCATCTCGATAAAGGGCATAACCCATACGGACTTCACGAGAAGCCAGATCGTCATCGATAGTGAGTTGATGACAGCCAGCAGAAGTAACTAAATAAATGCGAGAGTCACCAACATGAGTCAGATACATTTCATGGTAGTTAGCTAAAGCCATTACCAAAGTAGTACCCATTCTTTGTCTCTCATGACGCTGTTCGCTATCATTGCGCTGACTGATAACATCATTAGCAGCATTAGTGAATGTAGCTAGTTTCCTTTGAGTGGCTATAGGATTGTGATATTCCTTGTCAAAGTCAATACTGGCAACACTAGCTTTGAGAGTTTCGATCGCAATTCCCGATGCAATTTCTCCTCTCTCGTGTCCGCCAATACCATCACAGACGATCGCCAAAGGTTTTTGGGGAGGAACTATGCCGATCAATTTGTCACCATCAGGATAACAAGCATCTTCGTTATGTTTGCGACTCGGACCAGAATCGGTAGAAGTATAAATTTGATAATGAAACTGATGAAAACGCCTATGTATCTCGATCGCTCTCTCCAAAAGAGCAATTAGTTGTTCTTTGAGAGCGATCTCTCCATTTTCGAGACGAAAACATAATTCTTGTAAAAACTCTTTGATCTCACCTGCTGCATTGACAATCAATTGCGCCCAGCATTGACCTAATTGAGACAAACTAGGCAACCCATTTCGATTGCCCTCTAAATCTAATAACTGAACTATAGAAGTATTGACTCTTACAAGTGAGAGATTGAGGAGAGTTGAAGCTAAACCTTTTGCTTGTAGAGGCTGCCATAATTTGGCTACCTGCCACAACCAATTTAGCTGTCTGAGGGCTGTTGCTTGCTGCCAAACTTCCCTTAATTCGGGTAATAGTTGAGGATATTGCAGCTCACCTCGCTCATCTAGCGGCAAGCTTCCATATTCAAGCAACCACATATTTGAAGCAGTTTCTCGATTTTTGTCAATCAACTGTCCGTAAGGTTGAGGAATATGTAATCGATAGGGATACAGTTGCAAATAGTCAATAATACTGTCAGGAATTTCATCTGGGATCTGAGGCGATAATCCTGGTGTAGTATCTAAAACGATGTGTGGCTGTTTCAGCAAATAACGCTCAGCTAGCAATTCTCCTCTTTGATAAACTTGGGTACCTTCGCCGATTAAGCGAAGATAGCGTTTAACGATCGGAGTTCCACAACGAAAACAAATCTTGTTATTGTGGGAATTAGATGCTAGGCAATTAGGATTTGAGCATTGGATTTTTGCCTCAGAATTATCCATGGAAATTCTTCGCTCTAGTTTGGTAATTGATGTCAATTCATCAATTGACTGTTTTACTCTGTTGCTACCAGAATTTAAACTGACATTAGAGTTCTAATAACCAGTTTATTACTTCAAAATTGTAGCGTCCGTTTTTTAAATTATTTAACTACTTTGGCGGCAATTTTTCGGTTTCAGTTAAGCATTCTTTTATAAATTGGTTTTGATTGGTTAAAATACCACTTTCAAGTATAAGTTTTGGCCATAGCAATAAAAAATAAAACCACCAAGCTAAGACAGGAAAAGCGACGACAACTGTTATCCAAATCTTATGGCACAATAACCAACTAACAGAAATCAACAACACACCAGTCAAGAGTATTGACCAAGGCTGGCACCACCAAGGTTTATAATTCCAGGGATTAGGAGTTTGATTCACAGCAAACAGGGAGTAGGGAGCAGGCAGCAGGGAGCAGAAGGCAGGGAGCAGAAGGCAGAAAGCAGGAGGCAGGAGGCTTCTTTAAGTATTAAGTCATAAGTCATAAGTCATAAGTTTTTTTACTCATTACTCATTACTCATTACTCATTACTTCTCCCACACCCTACACCCTACACCCTACACCCTACTCTCTAACCCCTAATCCCTAACCCCTAGCCCCTAGCCCCTAATCCCTAACCCCTAGTATTTCCCCTCAGCTTCGGGACTATCTACTCTGGGTAATCCCATACTGTAATTATTAACTCTGCTGCCGAGATTGTAACTAATTTCTCCTGCTTGCAGCATGGAGCGAACAAAATGCTCCAAATCTGAACCGATACGGCGAAGATTATATTCTGTTAAATCTTCACCGCTATTATTTTCTACCAACTCATCAAATTTTTGATAAACCTTTTGCAAAGAATCTTCATTCCAAGTGAATTCATTATCGGGGTCTACATCTAAAGTCAGAACGCTATCACTGTTTACTAGTTCGTTATTCTTAACTTCAGCAGTGTAAATACGAATATGACGGGTAGTAGATTTTAACAGCATAAAAAAATTAGGTGCCTATTCACTTTAAATTTTATGGAATTAATGTATCACAGACCATAAGGGGTAGAGCTATCAGCTTTCAGTTATCAGCAGAAAAAGGGAGCAGGCGTGCCGTGAGCAGGCAGCAGGTTTACTTGAGAAGACGTGACTTTCCTGTTTTCTAAATCCTGCTGACGGCTGATTGCTATAGACTATTTATAAGCCTTAACGCATTTCTCTACCAAAGGCATGACTTCGTTGATATCTTTCCAGCCTAAGATTTCTGTTACTTTTTTCTCTAAATTTTTATAAGTTCTGAAAAATTCAGCTATTTCCTCTAAGCGATGTGGCTCAATATCTTTGAGGGATTTAACTTGAGTGTAGCGAGGATCTTTGTCGGGAACGCAAAGAATTTTTTCGTCGCGATCGCCACCGTCGATCATCTCTAACATCCCGATCGGTCTAGCTGCGATAACGCAACCAGGGAAGGTAGGTTGATCCATAATTACCATTCCATCTAAAGGATCGCCATCATCAGCTAGAGTGTTGGGAACAAAGCCATAATCGTAGGGGTAATGAACACAAGCATAAAGGACGCGATCGAGCGCAAATGCGTTTAGGTCTTTGTCAAACTCGTATTTATTCTTACTACCTGCTGGAATTTCAATTAAAACGTTAATTAGACCAGGTTTAGGTTGAGCAGGAATGCGCGATAAATCCACGAAATATTTCTCCGATAGCTAATGAACGGCAAGACAATTTAAAGGCTTAAGTAGCCTCATGGAGAGATTACCATAGTTTGGGTAAGACTAAGCAATTAGCTTTCGTTCCTCAGTATTCTCCATTACTCGTCGTCTTCAAGAAAAAAACTTATCCAAGATCTTATCTAAAAATAAAAAGGCTACTCTTGAAAGTAGCCACTAGCACCTGCTCTCTTGAAAAATTTATTGACTAACTTGAGAAGCAGATTCTTGTTTCATTTGACTCATGCCACCAGCAAACTCTTCGCCATAGCCTTCTTCACCGTGTTCGTTAATATCCATACCTTGAAATTCGGTTTCTGGTTTGACTCGCAAACCAACGAGAGCTTTGACAATTTGTAAAATGACAAAAGTACCAACCCCAGCAATTATATAAGCAATCACAACGGCAATAATCTGTGTTACTAGTTGTCCTGGATTGCCGCGAAGTAAGCCGTCTGCGCCAGCAGAATTAACTTCTTTAGTTGCAAAAACTCCAGTGAGGATAGCACCGATCGTACCGCCAACGCCGTGAACGGGATAGGTATCTAAAGCATCATCCAGACCAAATTTTACTTTGGCACTAATCGCAAAGAAGCAAACCACAGAAGTTATGCTACCAATTAAAATAGCAGCGATAGGATGAACAAATCCTGCGGCGGGAGTAATACCAACTAAACCTGCTACAGCACCAGTAGCCGCACCGACTGCGGTTGGTTTGCCTCTAAGCACTTGTTCTAGGATTAACCAAGTTATCATTGCTGCTGCTGCTGCGGTATTGGTGGCAACAAAAGCGACTGTTGCTAGAGAACCAGCACCTAAAGCGCTTCCAGCATTAAAACCAAACCAACCAAACCAAAGCAAACCAGCCCCAAGGAGAATAAAAGGAACATTGTGCGGTGCGCTGAGGCGATCGGGATAGGTTTTGCGCGAACCAATGACTATAGCTGCAACTAAGGCAGAAACACCAGAGCTAATGTGAACTACCGTTCCTCCTGCAAAGTCTAAAGCGCCCATACCGCCATACAAGCCTAGCATTCCTCCTTTTGCCCAAACCATATGAGCTAGAGGGCAGTAAATGAAGGTTGACCAGAGTAATATAAATAGAGTATATGCTTTAAAACTAATTCTTTCGACGATCGCCCCAGAAATTAAAGCAGGGGTGATAATCGCAAACATTGCCTGGTAAATCATGAAGGTTTGATGGGGAATAGTTGCCGCATAGGAAACAACCGTATCATCCGCACCTGTTTTAGGCAGATATTCGCTGACATCTGTTCCTACGTTACTGAGGAATAACCAATCCAAGCTGCCTATGAATGGCAATCCAGGTGCAAAGGAAAGGCTGTAACCCCACAAGATCCAAGATACGCCAACAATCCCCATTAGCAGGAAGCTCATCATTAGCGTATTGAGAATATTGCGCTTAGCAACAAAACCACCATAGAAAAAGGCTAAGCCTGGTGTCATCAATAATACTAGCGCAGAACAAATCAGCATATAGCCGTTATCTGCTGAAGTTTGTGCTGCGGCGATCGCTGTTTCTAATGCTTCAAGTTTATCTGGCTCAGCTAATGCTTGAGCCATAGGCAAGCTCATCACTAGCCCCAAGGTTATGCAAATAATTGTTAATATTTTTCTAGGCATTTGTGTAAATTCTTAATGTCTTTCGATGACTGAATCAAGAAGATTGCACCAATTTCATCGACCTACATTCTGTATGCTTGGATACAAAATTTTAGTAGGGAAGATCGAGTAAATTTAGACAATGCCGAAAACGTGCTTGCCTACTATTTTTGTTGATTTATAAAGACTCTTTAAAGATCTAGCCAGGTTGTAATTTAGCGATACATTTGTTAGTTATTCGATCAAAATCAAGAAAAGCAGATCCTCAGAAAAACGCGGTTTTCAATCCAATTTTTCCGATCGCCTCGCCTTAACCTCCTTAAGGCTATAAACTAAATCTTGCAATATGAATTGAAATGACATAAGTAAAGCTGTGCGTAAAATTATCATCGCTGGTAACTGGAAAATGCACAAAAACCAGGCAGAGTCCTTAGAGTACGTGCAATTATTTAAACCTGAAATAGAAGAAACTGACGAGTCAAGAGATATTATTTTATGCGCTCCGTTTACTTCTTTGAGCCTTTTATCTAAGAGTTTACATGGCTCTCCGATTGGTTTGGGCGCACAAAACATTCATTGGGAAGATTCGGGTGCTTATACTGGCGAAATTGCTGGTTCAATGCTGACAGAAATAGGTGTAAGCTATGTTGTGGTTGGACACAGCGAACGCCGCCAATACTTTGGCGAAACTGACGAAACTGTAAATTTACGCCTTAAAGCTGCTCAAAAACATAAAATTACACCAATTCTCTGTGTTGGTGAAACCAAAGCTCAAAGAGATGCAGGCGAAACAGAAAAGGTCATTATCAAACAATTAGACCAGGATTTGATTGATATCGACCAAAATAAATTGATTATCGCTTATGAACCTATCTGGGCGATCGGCACTGGGGATACTTGCGATGCTAAAGAAGCTAATCGAGTGATTGGTTTGATTCGCGATCGCCTAACGAATAAAAATGTCTCTATTCAGTATGGCGGTTCAGTTAAACCCGATAATATCGATGAAATTATGGCTCAGCCTGAAATTGACGGCGCATTGGTTGGAGGTGCTAGTTTAGATCCTAAAGGTTTTGCCCGTATTGTCAATTTCCAATAGATTGTCTGAACCGTTTTTAGGGATTAGATAGGGTGTGGGGTGTGGGGTGTAGGGGTTTAGGGTGTAGGGGCAGGTTTAGAAACCTGCCCGTACGGGGTGTAGGGGTTAGGGAA
>CAZJTL010000086.1:0-19396 GCA_964548905.1 uncultured bacterium
AGCGATTTGGGCTAAATTATGGCGATCGTTAGCTACTTTTGCAAGAGGTCTATTAGAGTTATTCAGAAAAGTTGACGAAAAAACGATCGCCTTAGAGCGATCGCATCAACAAGTAGAGCAAGAAATTTGCCGACGACAACAAGCTGAAGCCCAATTAAAACAAATCAACGAAAGCTTAGAAATACAGATCCAAGAACGTACAGCAGAACTTGCTCACGTTAACGCTCAACTTCAACAGGAGATTAAACAACGTCGCCAGCAAGAATTAAAATTATGTCAATCTCAACAAGAACTGACTGATTTTATCGAGAATGCAGTTGTGGCAATGCATTGGGTTGCTTCAGACGGTACAATTGTCTGGGCGAATCAAGCCGAATTGGATTTGTTAGGCTACGATCGCCAGGAATATATAGGGCATTCAATTATCGAGTTTCACGCCGATCGAGACAGCATTGACGAGCTTCTGAGGCGACTATCGAACAATGAAATCGTCAGAAACTATCAAGCCCAACTGCGCTGTAAAGATGGTTCTCTTCGCTACGTTCATATTGATTCTAATGTCTCTTGGCAGAATGGTAAATTTGTCCATACACGCTGTTTTACTCGCGATGTTACTCAAAGTCGCCAAGCAGAAGAATTACGGCGACAAGGTGAAGCGCAACTGCAAGCAATTCTAGATAATGCTCAAGCAGTAATTTATCTTAAGGACATACAGGGTCGATATATTCTGATCAATCGTCGTTACGAACAACTTTTCAACCTCGATCGCCAATTGGTTAAAGGTAAAACCGACTACGATATTTTTCCCAAAGAAATCGCTCAAGCATTTCAAGCTAACGATCGCCAAGTTTTTGAGTCTGCAATGCCTTTAGAGTGGGAAGAAGTAGCCCCACAAGCAGATGGTTTGCACACCTATCTTTCGATTAAATTTCCTTTATTCGATTTATCGGGGACTCTCTATGGGATGTGTGGGATCTCAACTGATATTACAGAACGAAAACAAGCAGAGCAACAACTTCGAGAAACATTGCGATCGCTCGAATTTCAAAAAAATGCTGTGGATCGAGCGGCGATTGTTGCCATTACCGATCGCCAGGGCATTATTACCTATGTCAACGAGCGATTTTGTCAAATTTCTAAATACCAGCGAGAAGAATTAATCGGACAAACCCATCGAATTATTAACTCTGGCTATCATCCTCCCCCATTTTTCCAAGAACTTTGGGCAACGATCGCTTCTGGCAAAGTCTGGCAAGGTGAAATTAAAAATAAAGCCAAGGATGGTAGCTTTTATTGGGTAGATACGACAATTGTACCTTTTTTAGATGAAACAGGTAAACCATTTCAATATCTGGCAATTCGCTTCGATATCAGCGATCGCAAACAAGCTGAAGAGAATCTACGACAAAGCGAGCAGAAATTTCGGGCAATTTTTGATGGTACTTTTAGTTTTATTGGAATGCTTACCACCAAAGGTATTTTGATTGAAGCAAATCGCACAGCACTACAAGCGATCGATGCCGAATTAGCAGATGTGAGCGGTCAACCTTTTTGGCAAACTCCTTGGTGGGAGAATTCTCCGCAACTACAAGAAAAATTACAACAGGCGATTATCAAAGCAGCAACAGGTGAATTAGTTCGCTTTGAAGCAGAACATATCTTAGCTAATGGAACATCTATTTTTGTAGATTTTTCCCTCAAGCCTGTTTTTGATGAAACAGGAAAAGTGGTGATGCTGATTCCAGAGGGACGAGATATTACCGATCGCAAGCAAGCAGAGCAAAAAATTCGCGAACAAGCTGCCCTATTGGATTTGACAACCGATGCAATTATAGTTCGAGATTTAGAGAGTCGAATTCAATTTTGGAATAAAGGCGCAGAAAGAATTTATGGTTGGAAAGCAAATGAGGCGATCGGTCAAGATTTGCGATCGCTTCTATACAAAGAAATCTCACCCCAAACAGAGACTGCTTACTCTACCGTATTAGCACAAGGCGAGTGGCAAGGAGAATTACGCAAAGTCACCAAAACAGGTAAAGAAGTGATTACTGCTAGTCGCTGGACATTAGTGAAAGAGGAAACAGGTAATCCCAAATTTATCCTCAGCGTCGATACTGATATAACTGATAAAAAACTACTAGAAGCTCAATTTCTCCGCGCTCAACGCCTGGAAAGTTTGGGGACGCTAGCTAGCGGCATTGCCCACGATATGAGTAATATTTTGACACCAATTCTAGCTGTTTCTCAACTTCTTCCCCTCAAACTAAGCAAACCCGATCGTCATACTCAGCAACTACTGCAAATGTTGCAAGAAAGTGCCAAGCGGGGAGCAGATTTGGTCAAACAAATTCTTTCTTTTGCTCGTGGTGCAGAAGGAGAACGAACCCCGATCCAAATCGCACACATTCCAGCAGAGGTGGGGAAAGTTGCCAGACAAACTTTCCCCAAATCGATTGAAATTAACTTGAATTTAGCAAGTAACCTCTGGCTAGTTTCTGGAGATGCGACACAACTCCATCAAGTGTTGATGAATCTACTGATTAATGCCCGCGATGCGATGCCAAAAGGGGGAAACTTAACGATAACGGCAGAGAATTTAAGAATTGACGAAAGCTATGCCAAGATAAATCTCGATCGTGCGAGAAATTACTAAAGCTACCCTAGAGAACTATAACTATCGCGTCATTACTGCTAACGATGGAATCGAAGCGATCGCTCTCTACGCGCAACATCAAAAGGAAATTGCTGTTGTTTTGCTCGATTTAATGATGCCATCTTTAGATATTGCAACTATCATCCCAACCTTGGAACGCATTAACCCTGAGATTAAAATTATCGCCATGAGTGGACTTGCTGCCAATGGTGAAACTGTTAACACTAACTACGCCTGTGTACAGGCATTTTTAGCAAAACCATTTACTTCTCAAAAAATCTTACAAACTTTATACGAAACGATTTAATTTTATATTTTTTTAAGCATAAACCACACAATTTCCTCACGTTTATTATCTATTCTCAATTGTTGAAGATAAATCTTTAAACCAGAAATTGATGATAGTAAGCTTATCTATCCGAGCGAGTTAATCAAAATCAAAACCCAAATTAAAATGAAACCGTGGGGGGATTGGGTCATGCTGCAATCAAATCGATCGATCGATCTTTTAGCTACTCTACTATTGAGTTGTTTGGGATTGTTAGGGTGGATTCAAATAGATCAAATAGACAAGGAGCATAGCTTCAAGACTGAGGCGATGGTAGCAGTTGAGTCGAAAGTACCCAATCTTGTTAAAAAGGGAACTCTTAACTGGGAACAGGGAACTGGGATAGTTTTGGAGGTTTTGGAGGGGGATTTAAACCCCCCCTACACCCCTACACCCAACCTTAACCCATCATTTTATGGTTGACAGACTACTAGCTTTGAGTAACAGCGTCTTTTTCTTTAGCTAAAAACTTCTCTAACTCAGTCAAAGCATCAGCATCGACCTTAGTTTGCATGGGACAGAATTTCGGTCCACACATCGAGCAGAATTCAGCAGTTTTATAGATATCTGCTGGTAAAGTTTCATCATGATATTCTTTCGCTCGTTCTGGATCTAGCGCCAATTCAAATTGACGATTCCAGTCAAAATTATAACGAGCTGTCGAAAGTTCATCGTCGCGATCGCGTGCGCCTGGACGATGACGAGCGATATCAGCAGCATGGGCGGCAATTTTATAGGCAATCAAGCCATTACGAACGTCTTCAGCATTAGGTAGCCCTAAATGCTCTTTAGGTGTAACATAACAAAGCATTGCTGTACCGTACCAACCAGCCATCGCTGCTCCGATCGCCGAAGTAATATGGTCGTAACCTGGAGCAATATCTGTCACCAAAGGACCGAGTACATAGAAAGGTGCTTCACTACACTCTTCCATTTGTTTCTTCACGTTAAACTCAATTTGATCCATTGGTACATGACCAGGGCCTTCCACCATCACTTGTACATCGTGTTCCCAAGCGCGGCGAGTTAGTTGACCGAGGGTTTTTAACTCCGCTAATTGCGCCTCGTCAGAAGCATCGTGAGTACAACCAGGACGTAAAGAATCTCCCAAACTGAAAGAAACGTCGTATTTCTTGAAAATTTCGATAATATCGTTAAAGTGAGTATAGAGTGGGTTCTGCTTGTGATGATGCAGCATCCATTTAGCAATAATACCGCCACCACGAGAAACAATACCTGTGATCCGATTACGCACCAAAGGTAAATACTCCATCAAAATACCAGCATGGATAGTCATGTAGTCTACCCCTTGCTGAGCGTGTTTTTCTATAATATGGAGAAAGTCGTCTGGAGTCAGATTTTCAATGCTGCCATGAACACTTTCTAACGCTTGATAGATTGGCACAGTGCCGATCGGTACGGAAGAGGCATTAATAATAGCAGTACGAATTCGATCCAGATCGCCACCACCAGTGGACAAATCCATGACGGTATCAGCACCGTATTTAACCGATAGCTTTAATTTATTAACTTCTTCATCAATATTAGAAGAATTGGGAGAAGCACCAATATTAGCGTTGACTTTGCACTTCGAGGCAATACCAATGCACATCGGCTCTAAATTGATGTGATTAATATTAGCAGGAATAATCATTCTTCCTCTGGCTACTTCTTCACGAATTAGCTCGACTGGTAAATTTTCCCGCTTGGCAACATACTCCATCTCTTCAGTAATTTTGCCATTGCGAGCATAGTGCATCTGAGATACGTTGCTCTGTCCGCGCCGATTGGCAACCCATTCTGCTCTCATATTTATTTACCTCAATTAACAGCTTCCCTCCGCTGGTACTAACCAGACTCAGGTTCTAAGGGACTGTCTCAGCCCGATCGCTCAGGCACCCCTAGCTATGGTTATGGTATCACTCTTTCATGGTTCATTGCTCATAGTTCATGGTTCATTGCAAGAAGAAGGCAGAAGGCAGAGGGCAGAAGGCAGAAGGTAATAAAAGTCTAAAGTAAGACAGTCTAAAGTCTGAAGGTTTTTACTTGCTACTTGCTACTCGCTACTTGCTACTTTTTCCCTACACCCTACACCCTACACCCTACACCCTATCTAATCCCTAACCCCTAATTCCCAGTCCCCTCTTTCTGGAACTAGTCAATTAAATCTACCGTCAGATAGTTTACAGTTTTCATATCAATACATATATCAAGAGATCGAAAATGATAGCTAAGGGTAGCAGATCTAGAAGATTATTTATTAACTTAATTTGTGGTCTAACTTTTGCTTTCAGCCTCAATCAAGGCAGTACTTTGGCAGCAGATCCTTTTCGTCAAAGCAATCCGCGCAATATTGGCAAGAACACCGAAGCTGCTTTTATTGCCATTTTTAAGGAAGGAAATTATCAAAACGCACAAAAATATCTTAATTTAGCCGAAAAAAACGAAACTGAAGAACCTCTTACCTTTGCTATGTATGCTTCTCTTGCCTATAACAATAAAGAATGGGATATGGTGAAAAGCTATGCTGACAAAACTTTGCGATCGGCAAAAAGTATGGCAAGCAAAGATCCTTTACGCAGCAATCTGTATATGGCTGTAGGTCATGCTTTAGAAGGTGCTTATGTCTACAATAAAGAAGGCGCAGTTGGTGCTATACCTAAGCTTCAGCAAATTTTCTACTATTTCGACGAAGCAGAAAAGCAAGATCCTGAAGATCCAGAATTCAATTTACTCAAAGGATACTTAGATTTACTTTTATCTGCTAATCTACCCTTTTCCACTCCCGAACAGGCGATCGATCGCTTTGAAAAATTTGGCGCACCCGATTATTTAGTCGATCGAGGTTTGGCAGTTGCCTATCGAGATTTAAAACAATTCGATAAAGCGATCCAGTCTGTCGATCGCGCACTTAAACTCACTCCCGACAATCCAGAAATTTACTATCTTAAAGGTCAAATTCTTCGCAAACAAGGCAGAATAGAAAATAGCTCACCTCTTCTCAAACAAGCTTTAGAATATTTCGATAAGGCGCTAGTAAAATCTGACCAACTAACTCCAGATGTTCTCAAAACTCTCAAGCGCGAACGCAACAAAACCCAAGAAAAACTTAAAGAACTTGGTTGAGTCTAGCAGAGGAAGTCAGTCGTAGGGGCGAATGGCGATTCGCCCGTACAGGAATCAGGAGTCAGGAGTTAGGAGTTAGGAGTAAAAATTCAATGATACAAGCAATAAAGCAAAAGATTTATACTCCTCAAGAGTATCTCGAATTAGAGACTAACTCAGAACTGAGACATGAATATAATAATGGATCGATTATTGCCATGACAGGTGGCACTCCCGAACATAATGAATTAGCGATCTGTCTGGCAGCCTTCTTGAAATTTGCCTTACGAGGTAAGCCCTATCGTGTCTTTGCCAGCGATCAACGTCTTTGGATTCCCGATCGCAATCTCTATACTTATCCCGATGTAATGGTTACACCCTATCCCTTTGAACTTCAGCCAGAACGTACCGATACAATTATCAACCCATTAATTATTGCAGAAGTTCTTTCTAAATCGACTAGAAGTTACGATCGAGATGAAAAATTTGCTGCTTATCGAACTATTTCAACATTTCAAGAATATTTATTAATCGACCAATACACAACTCATGTCGAACAATATTCTAGAACTTCGTCTCACCAATGGATTTTTACTGAATATGACAGTTTAGATAGTCAAATCTGTTTATCATCAATTCCCTTTGAGATAACACTAGCAGAGCTTTATGAAAATCTCGAATTTTAAACAAATTGAATGGCTATAGAAAATGGCAGAAATCTCTAGAGAGGACGATCGAGCGCTCGAAAAGAAACTTTCTTTCATTTAAAACCATCTTAACCAGTCTAAAACCTTTACAATATAAGCCTGGAGAGAAAACCAAACTTAAGAGTGAGGATTTCCTCTCGATCTACAGCAGGCGAAATTACTACAATAAATATTAGCCAATGACATTCAAAAATAGACGGAAACTAACTCATCCTAGCCAGACTATGAAGACAAGTAACTTTTATGGATGAAGTTTCTCGATAATTGATGTCAAAAGAAAAATCTATAAATTTTCTCAAAAATCTTATTTTTTTTCACCAATTATTATTAGTTAGATTCGGAAATGCAACCTACCAATCCGCAACAATTTACCGAAAAAGCATGGAACGCGATCGCTCGAACCCCTGAGATTGCCAAGCAAAGTAAGCATCAACAAATAGAAACAGAACATCTATTTAAAGCTTTAATCGAGCAAGAGGGACTAGCGACTAGTATTTTTAATAAAGCAGATATTAGTATTGCTAGATTGCGCGATCGCACGGATGATTTTATCAATCGTCAGCCAAAAATTTCTAACCCTGTCGATGCAGTATATATCGGACGCAGTTTAGATTCTCTCTTAGATCGGGCGGAAAAGTTTCGCCAAGAATTTACTGACGAATATATCTCGATCGAACATATTATCCTGGGTTATGCCAAAGACGATCGCTTTGGTAAATCTCTATTTCAAGAATTTGGACTCAACGAAAACAAACTCAAGGACATTATTAAACAAGTGCGTGGTTCTCAAAAAGTAACCGATCAAAATCCAGAAGGCAAATACGAATCTCTAGAAAAATACGGTCGCGATTTAACGGAATTGGCGAGAGAAGGAAAACTCGATCCCGTCATCGGACGAGATGAAGAAATTCGTCGTACCATTCAAATCCTTTCCCGTCGCACCAAAAATAATCCCGTTCTCATCGGCGAACCTGGTGTTGGTAAAACCGCGATCGTCGAAGGTTTGGCTCAAAGAATAGTTAACCGCGACGTTCCAGAATCATTGAAAGATAGAAAATTATTTGCCCTCGATTTGGGTGCTTTGATTGCTGGTGCTAAGTATAGAGGTGAATTTGAAGAAAGATTAAAAGCAGTACTCAAAGAAGTAACCGAATCTGGTGGCAATATCATCATGTTTATCGATGAGATTCACACCGTAGTCGGTGCAGGTGCAACTCAAGGGGCAATGGATGCAGGAAATCTACTCAAACCAATGCTGGCAAGAGGTGAACTCCGTTGTATCGGTGCGACTACTTTAGATGAATATCGCAAATACATTGAAAAAGACGCTGCTTTAGAAAGACGTTTTCAAGAAGTATTAGTCAACGAACCCAATGTTGTCGATACTATTTCGATTCTACGGGGTTTAAAAGAACGCTACGAAGTGCATCACGGCGTAAAAATTGCCGATACAGCTTTAGTAGCGGCGGCGGTACTTTCTAACCGTTATATCAGCGATCGTTTCCTTCCCGACAAGGCGATCGATCTTGTAGACGAAGCGGCAGCTAAACTAAAAATGGAGATTACTTCCAAACCAGAAGAACTTGACGAACTCGATCGCAAGATTCTGCAACTAGAAATGGAACGCCTTTCTCTGCGAAAAGAAAACGATCCTGCTTCTGTGGAAAGACTGGCAAAACTAGAAAAAGAACTAGCCAATCTCAAAGAAGAACAATCTCAACTCAACGCGCAATGGCAATCTGAAAAAGATGTCATCAATCAAAACCGCACCCTCAAAGAAGAAATTGACAAAGTAAATCTCGAAATTCAACAAGCAGAAAGAGATTACGATCTCAATCGTGCGGCAGAATTGCGCTATGGCAAGCTAACTGAATTGCAACGTCAAGTTAGAGAAATTGAAAGCAAACTTCTCAACAAACAAACTGGCAAAGACACAATGCTGCGAGAGGAAGTTGTTGAGTCAGATATTGCCGAAATTATTTCCAAGTGGACGGGAATTCCCCTCAGCAAACTGGTAGAGTCAGAAAAAGAAAAACTGCTCAATCTTGAAGAAGAACTGCATCAAAGAGTAGTCGGACAAGAAGAAGCTGTCACTGCTGTTGCTGAAGCAATTCAGCGTTCTCGCGCGGGTTTGTCCGATCCCAATCGTCCCACTGCTAGCTTTATTTTCCTCGGTCCTACGGGTGTAGGTAAAACCGAACTGGCAAAAGCTTTAGCAGCAAATCTGTTCGACACCGAAGAAGCTTTAGTCAGAATCGATATGTCCGAATATATGGAAAAACATAGCGTTTCTCGTCTGATTGGCGCACCTCCAGGCTATGTTGGTTTTGATGAAGGTGGACAGTTAACCGAAGCAATTCGTCGTCGTCCCTATTCTGTGATTCTATTCGACGAAATTGAGAAAGCGCATCCAGATGTGTTTAACGTGATGCTACAAATTCTTGATGACGGCAGATTAACCGATTCTCAAGGTCATATAGTGGATTTTAAGAACACGATTATCATCATGACTAGTAATATCGGTTCTCAATATATCTTGGATATAGCTGGTGACGATTCTCGATACGAAGAAATGCGATCGCGCGTAATGGAAGCAATGCGTAATAGTTTCCGTCCAGAATTTCTCAACCGCATCGATGAAATTATTATCTTCCATGCACTAGTTAAATCTCAGTTGCGGCAAATTGTTAAACTGCAAATCAAACGTCTAGAAGAACGTCTAGCAGAACAAAAAATCTCTTTAAGATTATCTGAGGCTGCTTTAGATTTCATTGCCGAAGTTGGCTACGATCCCGTTTACGGTGGAAGACCTTTGAAGAGGGCAGTACAAAGATACTTAGAAACTGCTATGGCGAAAGCAATTTTGCGCGGCGACTATAAAGCAGGAGATACTATTTTTGCCGATGTGGAAGACGAACGTTTGACCTTTAAGCGTTTACCTTCGGAAGTATTAACTTCGTAGATAAGATAGCGCTACGCGCACTTAGAATAGGCAATAGTTGACGAGAAAAAGTCAGCGATTAAAATCGCTGACTAATACAAAAAGTCGTCTAAAGAGGACTAGACAAGAATTTCAGTCCACAAAGATGGACTTTACCTATAAGATTTGGAAATTAATTTCCTGGCGGTTATCGCAACTGTTGCAAGATCTTAGTTAAATTCAATTTTGCCAGATTGAATTATCTACATATTGCTCGACAACAATCGATCGCAGCCTTTAACTGAGGGATTTACAATCTTGATGATGTCTTGTTAGAGGTTAAAAATGAGGCGATCGCGATCGTAAAATGCTTTTTTTAGCCATTGGAGTATGATTAACTACTCGATTTCAGAAAAATTTCTGAATCATAATCGATACCAGGAAAAAAATTATCGTTCTCGATCTCTTCCCAGGAATACGGACAAGAAGAAGGGAAAGTTTTAAAACTTAGTTCCGTCTCTTTAACTGCTTCCAGTATCGCTATTTCATAAGCATTGATAATTGCATCGGCAATGTAAGGTTTGAGACTGGGATTATTTTTAATATGTTTAGCAATTTCAATTCTTTGAATTTTAATAGTGACAAGCCAACTTTTACTCCGTTTTTCTGGTTGATATTCCCATTTCAATAGATGCATCAATAAAACAATCAAACGATTAACTAACTCCCTTTTTTCCTGCTTTCCCAAGCTTTCAACTTCCTCAATTAAATTATCCCAATCTAAGTTAGTTAAATCACGTTCTCGCAATTGCTTGACAGTAGTTTGCACCCATCCATAAAAATCATTTTCGTATAAACTTGCCATAAATTCTTGCGATCGATACTTATTGTCAATTTTCACGAAATTTAGACATCGAGCATCATAATAACTACATCTTAGTCTTTAAATTAAAGATTTATCAAAATAGAATCAAGTCGATTTGAAAAGTGGTAGAGTCCAAGCCGCAGCGATAATCGACAAAACGATCGCCTCAATAGCTTTAAACAAAGAAGCCGATTCAAACCATTTCAGTAGCGAAATCCATTGCCAATTTTTCCACCATTCCAGCAGATGATTGCGCCACAAATTAGGACTATCTTTAGCTCTAAAATGTCGATTTAACATCGACTTTGATTATCTCGGACAAATACTCAAATCACTCAATTCCCGTAGTCAATACTTGCTTGATTCTTTTCCAGTTCCTATTTGTGACAATATTCGTATTCCCCAGTCTAAATTGGTACGTTCTGAAGACTATCGGGGTTAGATTGCCTCCAAAAAACGGTATTTCTATGGCATTCGAGTACAATTACTCAGTACTGCTGATGGTATTCTTGTAGAGTTGGTCTTTTGACCAGGTGAGGCTAATGATCCTCGTGGTTTAAAAGCGTTACCCTTCAATTTGCCATCAGATAGCATTGTTTACTGCGACGCTGGCTATACAGACTATTGGGCAGAAGATGAATTTCAGGACAATGAAGCCATTTCTCTTCAAGTAAGCAGTTTCCCTTACTGCTTCGATTTGTGCTACCTAATTTTCCCATTGCTTTTTTTATTTTATAACCCGCAACTTGGGTTATTATTGATGTTTATATTCGTGCTTTACGAATTAAGTTAGAGGCAAACAATCCAAAACGTTTGTTACATACGGTTCGAGGATTTGGTTACGTACTCAGGTAGTTAAATTCCAAATGGGTTCTCCAAACAGAGAAGGCAAATTTAAACTAATTTAAACTATCGTCTAAACAAGATTATGTAGGCGCAGGGAGCAAAGAATAATGCTAGCAGAGTTGTACCGCTAACGCCACTGACAATAGACAAAGCCAGAGGAGACCAAAATTCACTGCCATTGAGAAGCAGTGGCATAAATCCTGCGACAGTGGTGATAGTGGTAGCGATGACATGACGTGTCGATCGCACAATTACCGATCGTATTGCCGCGCGATCGCCTTTATAGGCATAAGGATTAGCTTGGATTGCTGTCAATACCAACATCGAATCGTTAATCTCTACACCTACCATGGCAACAATGCCGAGAATGGCAGAAAAACCAAGCGGATAGCCAAATCGACTGAGGGCGATTAGAGAAAAGCCAACGGAACAAATACCGACGGCGGCAACGATCGCAGCAAGTCGAAAAGAGTTAAAGGGCAAAATTAAAGTTACCGCAGCTAAGACTAACAGAAATGTAACAGGAGCAAGCAAATGTTCGAGCGCGTCGGTGCGTTTGAGGTGTTCTCCTCCATAAACGAGAGAATAACCCGCAGGTAATCGAAATCCACTCGCCTGTAATCGCTGGTTCAATTCATTTTTCACTGTAGAGGGCAAAACATCAGCTCGAACAAAGCCCAACACCGTATTGACCCGTCTCCCGTTATGACGATGCAAAACTGCAAGTTCGGGTACGAGTGCAAGCTTTCCGATGCTGGAGAAAGGAAGGAGCGAGCGTTTTTCAGATGCGTTCGACAGTTCAAAGGATTCGAGCGACTCGATCTTACTGCGATCGCCGTCGGTAAAGCGAACTCGCACGGGTAATTCTTCAGTTCCTTCCTGTACCGAACCACCTACATATCCTTCTAAACTGGTAGCAATTTGCCGTGCGATTTGAGTACGATCGAATCCAGCGAGGCGTACTCTATCTTCGTCCAAACGAAGATCCACCTTGGGCAGTGTTTCTGATAAACCAGCGCGAGTATGGGTTACACTAGTCATTTGTGCTAGTTGCGATCGCACCTCATTTCCTAACTGTCGCAAGATTTCCAAGTCAAAACCGTACAGATAAACCTCGATCGGAGCGGTTATATAAGGCCCTTGCATCAATTGTCTGACTAGGATTTGGCTTTTGGGAAAAGTTAGATCCAATTCCTGCTGAAGCGTTTGTACGATCGCTCGACTGTCAGTTCCCGATTTTAACCGTACAAACCCATGGGCAAAGTTTGCCTCTGTCAATCCTCGGCGTGGCAAATTGTAATAAAATGCTGGAGCATCTTTTCCGACAAACCAATGCACCTCAGCAACTTCAGGATGTTTGAGAATCTGCTCTCGTGCTTCGAGCGCTGCATTTTTAGTTTCTCTGAGTGCAGTCGATGATGGCAGACGAAACTCGATCGCAAATTGGTCGCGCTCGGCGGCGGGAAAGAATTGTGCTGGCAATCGAAATGCCAAGACAAAACCTGTCAGGGATAATCCCAGACAAAATAAACAGCCAAACCAAGGACGTGCCAAAACGCGATCGAGAATACTTTGATACCACGAAGTTAATTCCGCATCAAAAAACTCCGACTTTTTTTTTCTCAGTCGTCCTGCTAAAGCAGGAATCACAGTGAGGCACAGAAAAATGGAGCTGCTCAGGGAAAGAGTGACACAGATGGCAATATCCCGCACGAATTCCCCTGTATCTCCAGGTAAGAGGGCAATAGGTAAAAAGGAAAAAATGGTAATCAGGGTAGAGGAGATTAGAGGAAAAGCGAGGGAGCGAACCGTCTTAGAAATGGCTGTTTGTGGTGGAATACCAAGTTCTAGTTCCCGCTCGATTTCATCCATAATTACGATCGCATTGTCTAAACCCATTCCTAAAGCAATAACTAAACCAGTCACCGACATTTGATGTAGGGGAATGTGCAGCCAACTCATCATGCCAAATACGATCGAGATAGACAGGGGTAGAGCCGCTCCTAAAATTAGTCCCAATCGCCATCCCATTAAAAGTGTAGTGCTGAGGATAACCAAAACAATCCCCAAACATAAATCGTTAAATAGGCTATTAATTCGAGTTCTAACGTAATAGCTTTGGTCAAAGATCGGTTGCAAACTAATTCCTTTAGGCAATTGTTCTTGAAATTGCTCTAGAGTTTGACGCACAGAGGGAACCCAGCGATCGATGCGTCGATCGGATTCCATTAATACCGACAAAACTACTGCTGGTTTGCCACTAATTAAGGCAACCTCATGGGGTGGTTGTCGTTCGCCTTTACTCACTCGTGCTACATCGGCAAGACGAACTATTTGACCCGATGGGCTACATTCACCGCTACAAATGGGGATCTGTCTAATACGTTCTAAAGAATTTAGGCTGCTTGCCGCTTCTATAGGAAAATGGAGACGATCGCTTTGCAATAAGCCACCTGGAACTTTAGCATCGCTTTGGCGAATTTGCCGTGCTAACTCGGTTACTGTCAGTCCCAAAGAGTTTAATTCTTGGGGAAGAATTTCCACTTGAATTTCTTCTTGCGGTAAGCCATAAAAAGCAACAGTTTCCGTTCCAGACAGCGATCGCAGTCGTTCTTCTAAATCTTTAGCCAGACGACTGAGAATGGCAGTATTAACAGGCGATCGCTCGTCCCAAGTAAGTGCCACTATCAGAGTATAGGAACGTGGTTCTAGCTTGTGATATTTTGGTTTTGCTGCTGTTTCTGGCAATTGTAGCCCCACATCTGCCAATTTATCTCGCACTCGCGACCAGACTTCATCTACATTTTTAACTCGGTCTTTTAGTTCTAACCAAAGAGTAGAATAACCCACATAGGATGTAGTACTAATATGTTCGATTTCAGAAATATCGAACATAGCTCTCTCCAGAGGTTGACTGACCGAGGTTTCGACTCGCTGGGCGCTCGCGCCTGGGAACTCAGTGGTAATTAAAGCCATACGTTGACTTAACTCTGGATCTTCGAGGCGAGGCAGACTCCAGAAAGCAGACAGTCCCCAAGCAAGAATCAGGCAAACCGTAAGAATCAAAAGTCGAACATTTTTGTAGAGGAGGGCAAACATTTCGTACTTAGTCTTTGCTAATTTGAACCAACTGTCCGACAACTAGACGATGAGTACCGTTAGCGATCGCGCGATCGTTAGATTGAATTGTGCCACGCACGAAGACGCGATCGCCATCTGTATGCAGAATTTCTACCAACCGTCGTTCTACTGGAAAACTCTTGCGATCGATCGCATGACCCAATACATAACAAGACCATAAACCTCGTTCGGCACTGACTAGGGCGGTTGTCGGCAACCAGTATCCTTGGCTCGGCACGGTTTCTTCGAGCTGCAAGCGGACGATTTGTCCGACAATGGTTTCAGTGGCAGCCATTTCGGGTAACTGAAGCACTACTGTAACGGTATTCGTGCTAGGATTTATTTGTGGTATGGTGGCGCTAATTTTTGCCCTGTAAGTCTTTTCTTCAAGGCGAACGGGATGAAAACTACCTAGTTGCAAACGCACTGCAACGGATTTAGGTACGCCAACGCGAGCTTCTAAATAACGATCTTCAATTAATTGTAAAATGGGTTGTCCCGCAGCTACGATTGTTCCTTCATCGACCAATCGAGCGACGATCGTGCCAGAAAAGGGTGCTGTTAGCGTACTTTTCCTTTGTTCGGCTGTCAGGTTTGCCTGTCGAGCCTCCACTTGGTTAATCAGGGCTGTTTGAGCATTCAACCGTTCTCTGCGGGTTCCAGCAAGCAATTCTTGTAATTTACTCTCGGCTTCGTCTAACTGCGCTTGTAGGGTATTGGTTTGACTTGTAACGTCCTCTAGTTGTTCGCGAGAAATCGCTCCGCGATCGAACAAGGCTTGTCGGCGAACGAGTTTTTGCTGGAAGAGTTCTAATTGTTGCTGTAGTTTTCTAACTGCCGCTTTTGCCGTATCAATAGTCTGAGAACGAGCGCCAGCTTGGAGTTCTTGCAATTGAGCGACAGCGCGATCGCGTCGAGCGAGTAATTCTTGGGATTGAATCTTTAAAATTTGCGTGTCTATAGAAGCGAGAATCGTCCCTGCTTTCACGCGATCGCCTTCTTTTACTCTAACTGTCACTAATTGCCCAGTTCGATCGAATCCCAGTTTGCTATTGCGCCGACTCGCTACTGCTCCCGTATAAGTGTGGGAGATTGAATAGGAGTTTTCCGATTTGAGTCGCAACACTTCAACAGGTAAAACATGAGAAGAAATTGATACTCGTTCTTTGGCAGTTGCAGGAAACAGATCGAGTAATTTAGTTTTCTGGCTACCCGATATTCCCGCGATGGCGATCGAACAACCTATTCCTAAAACTCCCAAGGAAAAATTTTTCTTAAATTTGTTGACTCGATCCATGTTGGTAATTAACTTGGGGCGATCGAAGGAAATGAGTGTATTGTATGGTTTAATTACAGGTTTTGTATCGTCCAAAAGTAAGCTTGCCAACCGCTCTAGCTTGTCATTTTCCTCACTATTGGCAATGTAAGTCTCTGCTTTCTGGATTAGTAATTGAATATGTTCTGGCTTTGAATTATCTATCGTCTGATAAGCTTCTTCTAAGGAAACTTGAAAGCGAAAATAGCATTCGGGAGATATTAACCGCTCGACAGCATACCCTGTTAGATCTGCTGGTGCTTCAGACATGGCTCTGACGATAGGAACTGCCCATTTTGGTATCTGCCATTGCTTATTTTCCAATGGGGAAATTTTTTGTCTGAACTCACCCGAACCGATCGAGGCTACAATAAAACTATCTTTGGCAATCGCATCGGTTTGTAGGTTCGCAGCACGAGCGATCGCACAAACAGTTGGATTACCTCCTGCTACTCCTCCATCAATCAAAGCAACTTTTTTGCCAGCCAACTCGGTTTGATAGGCTGAGAAAAAAGTAGGAAGAGCCATTGATGCCCGACAAACTTTCCAAACGGGCAACTGAGCGAATAGAGGATCGGTATTGTCTAATACCACTACTTGTCGATTGAGAATGTCGTAAGTGCAAATTAAGGTGGGTTTAATATACAGTTCGCCAAATTTTTTTTCGCCAAATAGTTTTTGCAGGAACAGCTCCATAGCACTACCATCAAATTTTGGATAGCGATATGGATCGCGCACCCAATTGAAAAAATTTAGCCAATTTTTTGGGGTGAAAGAGCCAAACCAATTTTCACAATCTATAAAATAATTGACAATAGTTTCAGTATCGATTCCCATCGACACGGCGCAAGCAATTAAACTTCCGATCGAAGTTCCTGCGATTAAATCAACGCATGTATGCAACGGTCGATCGAGTTTAACTTGTAAGTGATGCAACCAAATGGCTGACATCAACCCGCGAATACCGCCGCCATCAATTGCTAAAATGCGATATGCTTTCATTTGTTTCCACTAAAATCTTAAAAGCATTCCTTCGATCGTTAAACCAGGGCCAAAAGCAAGCATAATTCCATAGTCGTCAGATTGAGGTCGATCGCTCTTTAAAATCTCGTGTAATATCATCAAGATTGTAGGAGAAGCACAATTACCGTAATTTTCTAAGATAAATTGGGATGGGCGCATTTGTGTTGGAGAAAGTTTCAATACTTGTCCGATTAATCGCAATATTTTCGGCCCTCCTGGATGAATTCCCCAATATTTAATTTGTTCGCGATTTACACCAAGCGGCTCTAGTAATCGTTCTACAAATCCTTCGATCGCAGCTTCTAGGATATAAGGAATTTGAGGTTTTACCCACATCCGAAAACCATCGTTTGCGATCGTTAAACCTAAATCCCCAGCATTTTCATAAAGAATTTCCGTATGTGTCCCTATCACTTGAAGTCCTATGGAAGATTGTTCCAGCGTCAGGAGCATAGATACGGTAGCATCTCCGAACAAAGCATGACTGGGAGTTTGTGTTGCACTAAATTCTGTTCTCATATGAACCGAAGAGCAGTCGGTACAAGTTACCAGTACGGCTTCATGGGGACGTGCTACCAAACTATCTAAGGCAATTTTGATGGCATTAAAAGCAGCATGACAACCCATATGTCCGACAAAAGTTCGCCTTAATGTTTTAGAGAGATTAAATTCTTTAGGTAGTAAAAGTTCGAGAGAAGGCGCTTCGTAACCAGTGCTACTCGTCATCACAAAACTGCCAATTTTACTAGGATCGAATTTAGTTAGGGTAGCTACGAGCGAACGCCGTCCCATGTCCATTACTGCCTCTTTCCATAAATGCACTCGATCGCCCGTTGCTAATAAATTAGCCCTCGAGCGCAAATCCTCATAGAAATGACGTTTTTTTATATTTGAGTTACGAAAAATTCTTTCGGCTTGGTTGAAGAAGCGATCGGGAACAGCCATTTCTAAAGCGGTAATAGTTGGTAATTTAACCCGATTAGATAGGTTGGGCGATAGAGATTTTAAGAGCGTGGTTGTTGGCATGGTAACTCAGTAACTCCTGTTACTCAATATTTTTAAAAGATCTATTAGAGATTCAAAAAACTAATTACTAATAGATACAATCGCCTGATAATTTACTAGGAATTTGGAAACGCCAATTAATTGCTAGTGGTTTTCGATAAGTTGGATTTAGTGGAATTGTGCGTTCAAAAGTTAGCCCGCGATAAATTAGCTTGACCGTTTTAGCTGGATAGTTTTCTGAGTTAGTTATATTGCGTTCTGGCAATTCTCGATCGAGATGGCGCTTATATTCAAAAGTTAGTCCGCGATAAATTAATTTGATTGGTTGGCACATAGTTGTTAGGAAATAGTAATTAGGATGTAAAAAAAGTCTGAAGTTAGAAGTCTCGCTTTTGATGCTGTCTGGGAGTAGAGCGGGAATATGTTTAAGGCGGTAAATCTTACACTTCTTACTGAACTGAGGGAGGAGTATATTCGTAAGTTTGTCCGCGATATTTTAGTTTAATTTTGCTAGTAGAAAAGGCTGGAATATTTTCGGTTTGGCGAGCGCAATCTTGAATGGGGCAATGTGTACGCTCGTAAGTTTGTCCGCGATATATTAGTGTAGTTTTATTTTTTGAATCAAAATAATCATTAAGTTGAATAGATAAATTTTTTCTTTCGTAAGTTTGACCTCTATAGGTTAATTGATGATTATCAGACATTTGTTACCTCTATTTTTGAAACTCAAAATTGATTGTTGCAAACTCGAAATTTTTATTGCAAATAAACAATAATATGAGCTTGTTTTGATTGCTTTACTTGTGGATTACCTTGAATCTTTTCTAAATAATAGAGAGTAATTTTTGGATTTCCAATGGAAAAAATCAAGATAAGATTGGAAATTTTTACGGTATTATGTGGTTTGATGGAAAAATACAATCTTTAACTTATCGATCGCTAGTTTGGACTCTAGATTGAGGCGATCGCTACGTAAAACCAATTTGCTTAAAAAGGAACTTGGAAAATTGTTCTTATTTTGAACGGCGATAGTGAATTGTTTTGGGTATGAGTTTTCAAGATAGCGAGCGTCGGAAATATTAAAGAAATAAAAATTATGCTCGCTAAAAATAAGTAAATATAAAATCGCTCGGTAGAATCGGATTTTTTATTCATGTTTAAATTAATTGACTAAATTTATTCGCGATCGAACCAGAGATATCCTTTAGCTTCTAATTGGTTTTGAGGTTGTAGCGTCAGTTCGATGTAATTTAATTCCCCGATCGCGCAAGTTAAGAAAGCCTTGCTTTTCTCTGGGGTACAAAGGTTGTTTCGGACTAAATAATTCAATAAAGGTAGCCATTGAGAGTGTTCCTCTAAATAGCGATCGAGATAACATTCAAGACCGATTTGAGGGAGGACGATCGCACCTATATCGAATTTGAGGACAACTCGATCGATTAAATTTTTCAAGCTAGCGGTACTTAAACAAAAATCAACCCCAAACAAAGCCTAAACTCGCTTTATAAG
>CAZJTL010000087.1:0-270 GCA_964548905.1 uncultured bacterium
TCACGCTACGTTCTGAAGGAGAGGTGTCCCTGGTAACAGAGGCATCGACTCTAACCGATCGAAAACGCGATCGCTACATCTGTAGATAGGTCATTTTTTATGACCAGAACTGAAGTTCATTGTAGTCGTTGTGGCGGTCATCTCGGTCATGTTTTTAACGATGGACCAGCACCTACCGGTCAACGCTATTGTATGAATGGAGTTGCCCTAAAATTTCTTCCAGGTTAGTTAGGGATTAGGGGCTAGGGGTTAGGAGTTAGGGTGTAGGGT
>CAZJTL010000087.1:370-19131 GCA_964548905.1 uncultured bacterium
CTAGGGTGTAGGGTCTAGGGTGTAGGGTCTAGGGTGTAGGGTCTAGGGTGTAGGGTCTAGGGTGTAGGGCAGTCAGCGATTGAAATCGCTGCCTAATAGCTAAAGTCCTCTCAAGAGGACTAAACTTTTGTAAAATAGTACTCTCAGGCTAAATTATTGAAAGCCCACCTACTTAAAGCATGTCCTCCAATCAAACCAAATCCTTTACTCAAGCCATTCCTGTTGACAAAATTCGCTACAACGAACAAGGATTAGTAGCGGCGATCGCCCAAGATTATCTCGATGGAACGGTATTAATGATGGCTTGGATGAATCGGGAATCTTTACAAAAAACTCTAGAAACTGGTGAGGCTTGGTATTGGAGTCGTTCTCGGCAAGAATTATGGCACAAAGGAGCAACATCAGGACATATTCAGAAAGTGCGGGATTTGCGCTACGATTGCGATAGTGATGCTCTCTTGATTACGATCGAGCAGATTGGAGATATTGCCTGTCACACAGGCGAAAGAAGTTGTTTCCATCAAATTGACTCTACTAAAGCTTTACCTCCTGCTGATACTTTATCTACCGTTTACAGAGTAATTACCGATCGCCGCGATCGCCCTAGTGAAAACTCTTATACTTGTAAATTATTTGCAGGTGGAGATAACAAAATTCTCAAAAAAATTGGTGAAGAAGCAGCAGAAGTAGTCATGGCTTGCAAAGATGATAACCCAGATGCGATCGCCTCAGAAGTCGCCGATCTTTTTTATCATACCCTCGTTGCCCTAGCTCACCATCAAGTTGACATCAGAGATGTTTATCGTAAATTACAGGAGAGAAGGGGGTAGGGATTAGGGGTTAGGGGTTAGGGGTTTAGGGAAATTGTTTTATTCCTCACTTTAAACTTGACAGAGTACTAGCGGCGATCGCCACTAATTGCTAATAAAAAGCGATGACTGCCAGGGAATGAATTCCCTAGCTTATAGATAAAGTCCATTAAAATGGACTAAAATCCTTATCTAGTCGTCTTTAGACGACTTTAAATATTAGGCAGCGATTTTAATCGCTGACTGACGGAATCGTGAGAATGGTGCTTGCTAATTGCTAATAAAAAGTTTAGTCCTCTTGAGAGGACTTTAGCTATTAGGCAGCGATTTCAATCGCTGACCCCCTAACCTCTAATCCCTAACCCCTAACTTACAATTGCTGCAAATAACTGAGTAAATCTGCCATTTCCTGGGAGCTAGGTTGAAATTTGGGCATTGGAGGGGTTTTTCCGCTGACTACCTGGTGAATAATCCCTACTTTGGTTTTTCTTCTGGGGATATCTCTCAAACTTGGACCAACGCTACCATCGGCTTTAATGCCGTGGCATCCTGCACAGTTGATCTCAAAAATGGCATTGCCTTTGCTGACATCACCGTGAAGTGATAAAACTTCTTGAACGTAAGGATCGGAAACTCGATACCAATAGATACCCAGGAGAGTTAAGGAGACGCTTAATACCAACACGAGCGCCAATCCTATGAGATATTTAGCTGATACTTGAAATTGAGCGAGCTGATTATCCACTGGTTATCTAATTGGTTTGCCTTTGCATAAAATTATTTCGATTAATAAACATAGCTTAAAATTTATGGACTTACTAAGCAAGTCGTCAAACTAAAGTTTTTCCAGTCATACCCAAGAAATTGAAAAAACGCTAGAACTAAGAGCGCTCCTCAAGTAGGATAAGTAATAGACAAAATAATAAGCAATTTTTCGATCGATCTTAGGAGAATTACTGTGATTGAACCTTTACTATTAGGTATCGTGATGGGTCTGATTCCCGTTACTTTAGCAGGTTTATTTTTCGCTGCTTACCTGCAATACAAGCGCGGCAATGAACTGGGACTCTAGCTATTAGCTATCAGCTATTAGCTATCAGCACTTCAGCTATCAGCGATCGGCTAGCTACTAACAACTGACTACTGTAGGGACGTTCCATGGAACGTCCCTACGATGGATGACTACTGATAGCTGAGTACTGACGGCTGGTAAACCTAATCATTCCTTAATTTCTTTTCGGAAATACTAATCAACGCTACAATCGATAGATCTTGCTGATGTTAGTTAAAATCAGAACTGTTAAAGTTTCTAAAATAAAACTAACATTTCTTAAAAAACTGATTAAGGATTGACCGCAAGTGAGTGATACTAACTTAGATTTTTTGGCACAAAGCGATCCAGCCGTAGCTGAAATTATCAATTTAGAGTTAAAACGTCAGAGAGATCATTTAGAATTAATAGCTAGTGAAAATTTTACCTCCGCCGCAGTTTTAGCCGCCCAAGGTTCGGTATTGACCAATAAATACGCTGAAGGTTTACCAGGAAAACGCTATTATGGCGGTTGTGGCTTTATCGATCGCGTCGAGCAACTGGCGATCGATCGCGTGAAAGAATTGTTTGGTGCTGCTCATGCCAACGTTCAACCCCATTCGGGCGCACAAGCTAACTTTGCTGTTTTCCTCTCTCTCCTAGAACCAGGAGACACGATCATGGGGATGGATTTGTCCCACGGCGGACACCTAACTCATGGTTCCCCTGTGAACGTTTCTGGTAAATGGTTCAGAGTAGTTCAATATGGGGTAAATCGAGAAACAGAAAAACTCGATTACAACGAAATCCGAGAAATTGCCCTCAAAGAACGCCCCAAACTGATTATTTGTGGTTATTCTGCCTATCCTCGCATTATTGAATTCGATAAATTTAAAGCGATCGCCGATGAAATCGGTGCTTATTTAATGGCAGATATCGCTCATATTGCTGGTTTGGTTGCTACAGGACACCATCCCAATCCCATTCCTTTGTGCGATGTAGTTACTACCACCACTCATAAAACCCTCAGAGGGCCCAGAGGTGGTTTAATTATGACTCGCGATCCAGAATTAGGCAAAAAATTTGATAAAGCTGTCTTTCCTGGTACTCAAGGCGGTCCCCTAGAACATGTGATTGCTGCTAAAGCTGTTGCTTTTGGAGAAGCCCTCAAACCTGAATTTAAAGAATATTCTGGACAAGTAATTGCTAATGCTCAAGCTTTGGCATCTGGCTTAGTCGATCGCGGTTTTAAAATAGTTTCTAACGGGACAGATAATCATTTAATGCTCGTTGATTTAAGATCGATCGGTATGACTGGTAAGTTAGCAGATCGCTTAGTTGAAGAAGTTCACATAACTGCAAATAAAAACACAGTTCCTTTCGATCCTGAATCTCCATTTGTGACAAGTGGTTTGCGTCTCGGTTCGCCTGCGATGACCACTAGAGGATTAGGAACCACCGAATTTACGGAAATTGCCAACATTATTGCCGATCGCCTGTTAAATCCAGAGGATGAAGGGATTAAAAATCAATGTTTATCACGAGTAGGTCAATTATGCTCTCGTTTCCCTTTGTATCCACATCTTAAAATTCCCGTACCAGCGATCGCATAAGCGAGAAAAAATGCCAAACTATCAGTGTAGTTGCATATTTTCGATTTCAGATGTCTCAGATACCTGTTCAACTGTATCATCTGATTGCTTTTCTCATCTCGGTTACAGTCGTTTTATGGACTATTCCAGACGTAAAAACGATCGGTCTTAGGTTAGGCATTGTCGATCGACCTAATGCTAGAAAAATCCATCAAGATCCAGTAGTTCGAGTCGGAGGAGTATCTATATTCGTTGGTACGTTGACAGCACTTACGATTGTATGGAGGTTGGGGGGATTCTTAAGCGTCTCCCCAGAAAAGGAATGGGAATTTTGGGGTGTAACCCTTGGTAGCATCGCCTTTTTTTTCATTGGTTTAGCTGACGACCTTTTTAATCTCAGCCCTATCTCTAGGCTGATTATGCAATTAGCTGTTGCTAGCGTGTCTTGGTTTATGGGGGTACGTATCGATTTTCTCTCAATTCCCTTTGGCAGTTTAATTCATATCGATTGGATTAGTTTGCCAGTAACAGTCATTTGGTTGGTAGGTATGGCAAATGCAATCAACTGGATTGATGGGGTTGATGGTTTGGCGGCTGGTGTATCTGGTATTGCTGCTGTGGTAATGCTAATTGTCACTTTATTCATGAATCAACCCGCCGCCGCTTTAATTGCTGCTGCTTTAGCAGGTGGCGCTTTGGGCTTTTTGCGTTACAATTTCAATCCAGCCCAGATTTTCATGGGAGATGGTGGCGCATATTTTATGGGTTTTACCCTGGCTGGTATCGGTGTAATTGGTTTGGTTAAAGGTACTGCCATTACAGCCGTGCTGCTTCCCTATCTAATCTTAGCAGTTCCAATTTTAGATATGTCAGCCGTTATTTTTTCTCGGATCAGCAAAGGAAAATCTCCTTTTATCGCTGATAAAAGTCACTTGCATCATTGGTTGCTCAAGGCGGGAATCTCCCAAAGACTGACCGTTTTGTTTATTTATGCTCTGACGCTTTGGGTTGGGAGTTTGGCACTTGGGTTCTCTAATATGCCTAGTGGTTGGGGCTACGCTCTCGGTGCTACTATGCTTTTAGTTTATATTGGCTGGCAGGTTTGGCGTAGTAGAAGTGCGGTAAAGTAAGGGGTTAGGGGCTAGGGATTAGGGGCTAGGGAAAATTCGCAATAGCCTACGGCACGACTACGTCTACGCAATTCGCAATTAAAAAAAACTTCTCTACTTAAGACTCAAGACTGTCTTACTTTAGACTTTAGACTTTAAATTCCTTCTGCCTCCTGCCTTCTGCCTTCTGCCTTTTCCCTACACCCTAATCCCTAATCCCTAATCCCTTTTCATTGGTAAATACAAATTAAAACAACTACCTTTACCCAATTCTGAAGTACAGCTAAGATTGCCGCCGTGAAGTCTAGATAATCTTAGAGATAGGGCTAAACCCAGTCCAGTGCTGTTATATCTTGTGTGTAGATGACTTTTTATTTGATGAAAAGGTTGAAATAGCTTTTGGCAATCTTCCTCAGCAATACCAATACCTGTATCTATGACAGAAAAGACAATTTCGTCGCCTTGTGGTTCTACTTTTAGAATTACCGAACCTACTTCAGTAAATTTAATCGCATTAGAAAGCAAATTGACTAGAATCTGTTTGAGACGACGGCGATCGGCAACACAAAAATCAATTCTTTCGTCAAGATCCGATCTAAATTCTATGCCTTTTTCTCTGGCTTTTTCTTGTAAAATTGACATTGATGCACGACAGACATCTTCTACTGCTAATGTCTCTGGATAGAGTATTTCTTTGTTGGCATCAATTTTAAAAATATCTAAAAAATCGTTAACTAACTCTAATAAGTGTTCTCCAGATTCAGCGATCGCGCCAATATATTGCTTTTGTTTGGGGTTGAGAGAACCAAAAATTTCTTCTAGCAAGACACGAGAAAAACCGAGAATTCCTGTTAGAGGTGCGCGTAATTCGTGGGTTAAATAAGAGATATACTCAGCTTTATTGAGATAAAAAAGTTCTGATTCAGTTGATGGTTGCTTTTCTTCTTTGCGCTTAATCAGGGTTTTTGGCTGTAGGCGATCGAATGACGTTTGCTGTTGTTGAGCAAAGTTGAGCAAGCATTGGTGCAGAATCTCTGGTAATTTATGCAGTCGATTTCTAAGAATATAGCCGCTAACACCAGCTTGAATACATTCTACAGCCAACTCGTCTCCCAAGGCTTCAGTGATGATAATTAGAGGGATGTTTTGCTTCAATTTGAACCACCAATCTAATTGTCCCAATGGGGATTCTGTCGGTAGAGAAGTTCTCGAACGATAGTAATTATATAAAATTGCGTCGTAATGGGTTTCGATAGTCGAAAGTTCCTGGCGATCGCTAGAAATCGAGCTATGGGTAAAGTCAATCCTTGCTTTCCTCAAGGTTTTGACAATACGATCCAAATCCAACCGTGAATCTCCCACAATCAGTAAATTCACTTTAGCAATGGGTTTTGATACTATTTGCGGTTGTAAGATCAATGCGGCAGCATCCGACATAAATTTTTAAAAAATTTCTGACATTGAGTAGAAATTGCTCGATTAGTAATTACTACTAGCCCAAAGTCTATCCTACCTACTTTCATCAACTTTTCAAACTAGTTTTTGTAAATAATATTTCAATCTTCTTAATGATTAGTTGAGCTAAAGTTAAGCTAATTATCCTCTTAGCTCTATTTGTTTATAAAATTAAAATTCTTTTTGAGAAAAGATTAAAATTGCCAACAATAATAACAGAACGGTATATAATCCCCCATACAAAGCATGACTAATCAGATCGCTAGTGCTTGGTAGAATTCCATAAACTGCATCATTTTTTAAGTTGAGTCGAGAAAGATCGGGCAGAATTAAGTAAAGAGTTTGAGTAATTGATTCTATATTTTCATTTTTACTTAATTTTCCTAAATTGACTAGTTGCTGGCTAAAGTTTCCCATTAAGTAAATGCCAAAACTCATCAATGTTGCCAAAATCGAACTAGAAAAAGAGCCAAACATTAAAGCTACAGCAACAATTAAAGCTAGTTCAAGTAATAAATAAACAATCGATAAAGCGATCGCTCCAAAGGAATAGGAAATTTTAGATAAACTCATTAGTAATAGGTAAATGAGCGACATCGCTCCTACCATAACTGCTAAAACTAAAGATAAACCTAGATGTTTGCCAAAAATCAATTCAACTTTGCTAATTGGTTTGGGAATTAATACTAATAGGGTTCTTTTTTCGATTTCTTTATTAATTAATCCCGTACCAATAAAGATGCTAACGACAACACTCAATAGTTCGATCGAAGCTAAACCAAAATCGAGAAATATTTGCTCCTCAGTTCCAACCGCAACTTCAGGTAAAAAACGCAAAATGACAATTAATAAAATGGAAAAAAAGCCGATGAAATAAAGAATGCGATCGCGAATTACTTCCCGATATCCGTTAAAAGCGATCGTCCAAATTCTCATTACATTCATATACAAACTCTTTTAGAAAAATTTAAGGAAATTAGCTAAGTGTTTACAATAGCTTTAGCTTTAATATGTATATTTCCCTAAATCTCGATCGAAGCGATCGTCTTATGCTAAATAATTGGTGAACTTACTGTCAGTCTTCAGCAGTCAGCAGTCAAGAGAAGCCAGGAGGCAGGAAAGGCGCGGACGGCGGCGCTTTGTATTCGGAGGAAACCTTACGTCCCTTTCGTGGCGAAGTAAATTCGCCACGAAAGGGACTCCCGAATCCGCGCCTTGCGAACCTGCGTCGCCGTATTGAGCGCCGTGGCAGGAGGTAAAAAACTGATAGCGAATAGCAGTAAAATAAATAAAAAATGGTATGACTGAGCAGCTTTACCGATTAGGAATTCCACCAAATGCTTGGCAAGTAAATCAGGCGATCGCTGATTTAACTCGTCCTCCTCTACCACCGCAACCAATCTCTCTAAAAACGGAAACCAAAAACCTAATTCTCGATTTAGCTAAAACAGCTATTTTAGTTATTGATATGCAGAATGATTTTTGTCATCCCGATGGTTGGTTGTCTCATATTGGTGTTGATGTTACTCCTGCCAGAAGCCCGATCGCACCTTTGCAAAACTTATTACCACAATTAAGAGACCTCAAAATTCCTATCATTTGGGTTAATTGGGGCTGTCGCGCCGATTTACTCAATATCAGTCCTGGCTTACGACACGTCTACAATCCTACAGGCAATGATGTGGGTTTGGGCGATCCACTACCCAAAAATCAAGCACCAGTCTTAACAGCAGGAAGTTGGGCAGCAGCAGTAGTTGATGAATTAGAACAAAAATCAGAAGATATTAAAGTAGATAAGTATAGAATGAGCGGTTTTTGGGATACACCTTTAGATAGCATTTTAAGAAACTTGGGTAGGACTACCCTATTTTTTGCAGGTGTAAATATAGATCAGTGCGTCATGGCTACCTTACAAGATGCCAATTTTCTGGGCTACGACTGCATATTAGTTCAAGACTGTGCGGCAACAACCTCACCAGAATACTGTCTCAAAGCAACTTTATATAACGTCAATCAATGCTTTGGTTTTGTCACAGATTCTCGATCGATTGCAGAAGCAACTAGCAATTAGCTATCAGCTATCAGCAAATAGACACTTGATTACTAATCCCTATTTCCTAACCCCTAACCCCTGTTCCCTATTTTCTGCCATGAGCCAATTATGCACGAACTCTGCGTTATTCCAGTAGTAAAATCGCCCCAAGACTATCGCGCCTATCGAATTAGTCCTGGTGATACTAATCGTCTAGCGATCGTCTTCGATCCTGCGATCGCCAGTACATCTTTAACTGTTTGTGTGGAAATCTTCGATCCTGGTGGAAAAACCCCTCCCAATCGTCATCAAATTGCGGTAGAGATGTTTTTTGTTCTCAAAGGACAAGGAATAGCAATTTGTGACGGCAAAGAAGCTAGTATTAAGGCTGGCGATAGTTTATTGGTTCCTCCTGGTGGCATTCATCAGATTAGAAATACAGGTAAAGGACGTTTATATGCACTCTGCGTGATGGTTCCCAATGAAGATTTTGCTGAGTTGATTAGCAGTGGTACACCTGTAGAGTTAGACGAAGAAGACTTGCAGGTAATCTGTCGCCGAGAATCACCTATAACAAGCGAGCCTTAATTTTGCATTAATTTAGAGTAATTGGCTTTTTCCCGATAACAACAAAAGCAGTGCGATCGCTTCTTGAATTCGATCGGTTATCTTTTGAGTTATTTGAGTTTTTATTTTCAGCCAATCTTCAATAATTATTTGGATTGAACTAAGTTGATAATTAGTTGGTTGAAGAATCTTTTGCTCTTTGGTTACAGGTAAAAAACGCTCTGTTTCTTCCATCAATTTGACAGAATTACTAACAAGATTATTTTTGAAATTGGAAACAGGCATTTCCCAAGGATCGGGTAAAGATTCTCCATTTTTTTCTTGTTTCGATAGAGTTTTCATAGCATTAACCCTCTCGATCGCCTTTAAGAAATTTTTTGACGTGCTGGTAAGAGTTCTCTTTTTGCAAGATATTCGTGCAGTTCGTTAGGAGATAAATGACAAAGATCTTTGGCTATTTCGCTAACTTGAATTTGTTTTGATAACCCAGGAATAACAGCCTCTCTCATTAAGCCTAAAATTTGTGGCTCGGCGATCAACAAAAGTTGTTGAACTTGATAAGATTGGCTTAAGTGGCTAATTTTGGTGGCGATCGCTTGGATAAAACGTCGCTCAAATTCAACTAAATGATTTTGACGGCGATCGTCATAACTGTGAGATTGACCGCTAGCACCTCGATTGCGTCCAGTTTTCGTACTTGCCCAAAGCTCTTGTGCATGAAGTTCTTTGGTTGAGTTGAATAAACCATCATGTTCGATTAATTTAGGGCTAGATTCGTATTCGGGTATATCTGATGGCTCTAGGGTAAAAAAACGCGCTTTGGTGCCATCGATAACTGCAACAAGAAATTTACTCATATGGCACTATATATCTAACTATCTTATAATCAAATTCTAACAATAGCTGATTTACTTTCGATACAATCTGGAACAAAGCTTAAAATTTGCTCATAACATGAATAAGTTCGATAACGACCGATCGCGTGACCAAAGCGAAGACTTTGGCATGTAAACACACGAAGCGATCGCGCTACGAATTCCTCGTAAATCGGGAATAATATATTGTGCTTGCATTTGCGATCGCCTCCTACTCGAATCAAAACTAATCGATCGAGGGGCGATTGTTGAAAAGGCAGCCAATTTTCAGAAAAAAGTAGTAGTCAGCGATCGCCTGGTGACAGGACAAAATCCAGCCTCAGCGGCAGGTGTAGGCGAAGCGATGGTGAAGTTACTCAAAAAACTTTCAGATCGAGTTGCTGTATAAATCGAGTTTATTGGGGCAGAAAATTTTCATCTAAAACTTGTTCGAGGCTATATAAGTTTTCTGGCATCTCCAAACCACTTTTTAAACGAGCAATTTTGCTAGCCCTTCGAGTGATAATTCCCCATCGGGCAATCAAATGATTTTTAAGATTGGTACTGAGTTTGTCAAGAAGCTGATAGCGAAAAGCAGTTATTTCTGCTTGCCAATGATTGATAGATTTATGTTCTGCGCTCCAATACTGGCAATAAAATAAATGGGTCAATATGTTTATTGCTAGATTTTCAACCGCACTTTTTTCGCCCCTGACCAAACTTTCTAATTCCTCAATTAAGTTCTCAATATCTAACTTCTCGAAAGTGCGATCGCGCAATAGCTGGGACTGTTCGAGCAACCAGACATCATATTCAGTATCGATATCCGAACTATTCATTCCCCAAATTAAATTGAATCTTTCTCACTATGTTATCAGCGTCAGAAGCTTTCACACAAAAGTAAAAAATTGTGTCATATCTAAGACACCTTTCAACTCTACCATTCAAAACATAACTAACAATTTTAAGGAGACTAAACATGAAACGCTCTATTTTTGCTGGAATTTCAATGCTCGTAGTTGCGATCGCTAGCCCACTATTATTGAGAGAAAAAGCAAGCGATCGCGCCATTGGTAAGGCGATTAAAGAAGTAGGGCAAAAACCTGTTTCCGATGGCATCAGTACCGATGCACAAGGAAATCATTTTATTACCAATCTCAAAGATAACGCGAGCGATAAACTTTCGAGCGATGGAAAACTAACCCGTTTGGTACAAGACGATCGCCTGTTATGGGCAGATAATGTCAGATTTGGAGGCGATTCTTGGCTCTATATTGCCGTCAATCAACTGCATCGCAGCCTTATCTTTACAGGTAAACCCGACGATGGGAAACCTCCTTACTACATTATGAGAGTTTGGACAGGAACTCAAGGGCAACTAGGGCGATAGTACCGTCAGAGATTAGGGATTAGGGGTTAGGGAAGCGGAGGGAGACTGGGAGACAAAGTTGCTCTAGCTAATCAGTCATCGCCAGATGAATAATACCATCTCCTTGATTGACTAAAGGATTTTGAGTATGACCGATGACAATGCCGTCCATAGGTGCTTTAACGATAGTATCGTTATCGCCAAAAGCGTCGGAAATAACGCCCAATCTTTGCCTTTTACGAACGCGATCGCCCAAGGTTACTTCAATCCTAAAAATACCACCATGAGAAGCTCTAATCCATTTACTTTCTTTAACTTCAACAGAAGTAGCTGGAGTCCAAGCTAAAGGACATGAATACATCCCTAAATAATCCATCAGTCTCAAAATTCCTTCTACGCCAATACGGATCGCTTCTCGATCGAATCTCAGTGCTTCACCAGCTTCGTAAAGTAGGACAGGAATGCCTAAATTAGTTGCTGCTTGACGCAGCGAACCATCGCGGGTACTAGAGTGCATCATTACTGGTGCGCCGAAAGCCTTGGCAATATTATAAGTTTCTGGATCTTCTAAATTGGCTCGGATTTGCGGTAAATTGATGCGATGGTCAGAAGCAGTATGGAGATCGACACCGTGAGTACTGTGACAGACAATTTCGTTGATAAATAAATGAGCTAGACGCGCCGCTAAAGAACCAGTCGCCGAACCAGGAAAAGAACGATTCAAGTCGCGGCGATCGGGAAGATAGCGAGATTGTTCGATAAAACCAAAGACATTGACGATCGGTACAGCAATTACAGCACCGCAAAGTTTTTGAGGGTCAATCCTAGCTAAAACTTGGCGAATAATTTCTACTCCATTGATTTCATCGCCATGAATAGCTGCACTAAGCCATAATTTTGGTCCCTCAGTCACCCCGTTTACAACAGTAACGGGTAAAGATAGCATGGTTTGGGTGGGAAGAAGACCGACAGGGATTTCTATGCGTTGACGGCAACCCGTTGTCAGTAGTGCTGTGTTAATGGTGTCATCGATCGCTTCCCCAGCAATTTCCAGATAATTTTTTGCCAATTGACGATCTCCATTTTATTCATCTCCTATTGTTAAATAATTCCCAAATTTTTAACTTTTTTTTAATCTTTTGATAGCTCTATTACAAAAGTTCGGTTTGGCATCCCTAACCCCTATCCCCTAATCCCTAATCCCTATCCCCTATCCTCAACTTCTCAAAGAAGTCTAGTATTGAATGCGATCGCGGTTTTTTACTGACCCTGACATCGCATTTTTGGCAACAAACTCGATAATTCTTCCTGCTACATCTACCCCTGTTGCCTGTTCGATCCCCTCCAAACCAGGTGAAGAATTTACTTCAATCACCACAGGGCCATGATTGGAACGTAACATATCTACACCAGCTACACTTAATCCCATCGCCTTAGCAGAACGAATCGCAGTACTTTTTTCTTCTGGTGTTAACTTTACTCGATCGGCACTACCGCCTCTGTGTAAATTAGAACGAAATTCTCCTTCAGCACATTGACGCTTCATCGCTGCTACTACTTTGCCACCTACTACAAAACAGCGTAGATCTGCACCTTCAGCTTCTTTGATAAATTCCTGAACCAAAATATTGGCATCTAAGCCGCGAAAAGCTTCAATTACAGATTTAGCTGCATGATTGGTTTCTGCTAACACTACACCAATCCCTTGTGTTCCTTCTAATAATTTAATCACTAAAGGCGCACCACCAACCGTTTCAATTAAACCTTCAATATCTTGGGTGGCATGGGCAAAACCAGTAACAGGCAAGCCAATCCCTTCACGAGCAAGGATTTGCAGACAGCGTAGTTTATCGCGCGATCGAGAAATAGCTTGCGATTCGTTAGCACTGAAGACACCCATAACTTCAAATTGTCTCACCACCGCCGTGCCATAAAATGTTTTGGATGCACCAATACGAGGAATAATGGCATCAAAATTTTCTAATAGTTTACCGTTATACACAATCGTTGGTTTGCGAGAGGTAATATTCATATAACAGCGCAAATAATTAACGATCCTTATATCGTGTCCTTGTGCTTCTGCTGCCTCTTTCAGTCTTCTAGTGGAATAAAGAGAAGCATCCTGCGACAAAATAGCAATTTTCATTGTTTGTTTCTAAAAATTCTTATACTTTGTAACTTCTAATTGAGATTTTTTCTAACCCCTAACCCCTAACCCCTAGCTTTGTAAAAACGATCGCCCTGGATCTACTAAAAATTGGTGACGCACTGCTTGACGACCCAATAGCATCCGAAAACCCATCACATCCCTATTAGTCAAGGTTAGGTCGATCGACCATTGTTTTTGTCCTAACTCTACAATAGTTTGCACGACTGGTCTTAATTGAGTATGACCACCCGAACTGCGAACTTGTCGATATTCAATTAGTTCTGCTTCCGCAATTACGGTTTGATGTGTATCTCTTTGATAAGGATGAATATGAAATTGAATCATCGATTTGCCATTACGTCGAAATTCTTGAATATGGAAAGCGTGTAAAGCAGACGATCGCGCACCAGTATCAATTTTTGCTTTCACGGAACAAATACCTAGATTGGGGAAATTAACTAACTCGCGCCAACCAATAATTGACAAGCTTCGATCTTGAACGCGAGTTTCTGATTTTCGATGTCTCACCTATATTTAGCCTCGTCTCTCACTCACCCAATTAATTGCCACAAACATTCCCATCAAGATCGTTTCAGAACTTGTTTCCATAAATAATATAATCGATGAATTACGATACACCTGTTGTAAGTGTAGTGTGGGTTATGGATGTATCGCTCGCAGATCTACAATAATTTATAGTTCATTGCTAATGGCTAATGGCTAATTGCTAATTGTATTTACTTCAGACTTTAGACTTCAGACTTTAGACTTTTTTACTTGCTACTTGCTACTTGCTACTTGCTACTTGTCTCCCCTGCTTCCCCTGCCTCTCTGCTCCTCTGCTCCCTAACCCCTAATCCCTAACCCCTAACCCCTAGTCCCATGTCACAGTTTCAATCCCTGGAAGAAGCTTTAAAACATTTTTTTGGTTACGATCGCTTTCGACCAGGACAAAGACAGATAATTGAAGAATCTCTACAAAATCGAGATCTACTGATTATTATGCCTACTGGGGGTGGTAAATCTCTTTGCTTTCAATTACCAGCTTTGCTGAAACCAGGACTAACTTTAGTGGTATCGCCTTTGATTGCACTGATGCAAGATCAAGTGGATGCGCTGCAAGATAATGGGATTGGGGCAACATTTCTCAATAGTACGTTAAGTTGGGAAGAAACTCGATCGCGCTCTTTAGATATTCTTTCTGGCAAAATAAAATTACTCTACGTCGCCCCAGAAAGACTCTTAGCCGAAAAATTTAGTTCTTTTCTGGATACTCTGGCTACCAAAGTTGGAATTTCTAGTTTTGCGATCGATGAAGCCCATTGCGTTTCCGAATGGGGACACGATTTTCGTCCAGAATATCGGCAAATGCGACAGTTGCGCCAACGCTTTCCCAATGTTCCTTTCTCCGCACTCACCGCCACTGCTACCAAAAGAGTCCAACAGGACATTATTGAACAACTACAATTAAAACAGCCAAGCGTTCACCTCAACAGTTTTAATCGTGCCAATCTCTACTACGAAGTCCAACCTAAAGAAAAACGCAGCTACAATCAACTTCTCAAAAATATTCGTACCCAAAAAGGTGCAGGAATTGTTTACTGTCTTTCTCGTCGTCAAGTTGAAGAAATTGCTTTCAAACTGCAACAAGATGGTATTAAAGCACTACCTTACCATGCAGGGATGACCGATCAAGCCAGAACCCTAAACCAAAATCGTTTTATCCGCGATGATGTGCAAGTTATTGTCGCCACGATCGCCTTTGGGATGGGGATTAATAAACCTGATGTCCGCTTTGTCTTTCATTACGATTTACCCCGTACCTTAGAAAATTATTATCAAGAAGCAGGAAGGGCGGGAAGAGACGGCGAACCTGCTAAATGTATCTTCTTTTTTAGTTTTGGCGATCTCAAGAAGATTGAATACTTAATCGAACAAAAACCCGATCCAGCAGAACAAAAAATTGCCCTACAAAAACTGCGTCAAGTGATTGATTATGCGGAAGGAACCGATTGTCGTCGTACTATCGTTTTACGCTATTTTGGCGAACGTTTTTCGGGTAATTGCAGTCAATGCGATAATTGTATCAACCCCAAACCTTTAGAAGACTGGACGATCGAAGCCCAAAAATTTCTTTCCTGTGTGGCGCGTTGTCGGGAAAGATTTGGCATGATGCACATTATTGAAGTGTTGCGTGGTTCGAGGAAGAAGAAAATTGAAGATTACGGACACCAGTTATTATCTACTTATGGAATTGGCAAAGATCGCAGTATTGATGAATGGAAAATGTTAGGGCGATCGCTTTTGCATCAAGGTTTATTAGACGAAAGTAACGACGGTTATCGCATTCTCAAATTAAATAAACGCAGTTGGGAAATTCTCAGAAAACAACGTTCTGTAGAAATTGCGGTTAATAATAAACTCACTTCTAAGCAAGCTGAAGATTACAATCCTAAAGCTTTAGAAATAGAAATGTTAATGGAAAGATTGAGAGATTTACGTAAATATATTGCCGATGCCAATGGAGTTGCTCCTTATGTTGTTTTCGCTGATTCTAGTCTGAGATTAATGGCACAAATTCAACCAAAAACTTTAAAAGAATTTGCTAATATTTCTGGAGTTGGCACTCATAAATTAGAGCAATATGGCGAATCGTTTGTGTCAGAAATTAGAGCTTTTTGTGAAGAGCAAAAATTACCTACTCCTCTACCTTCTCACAGTCAAATGACGACACTTCAGCTATATCAACAGGGTTTAAGTGTAGAAGAAATGGCGCAAACCAGAGGATTAGCTGTTAATACCATTTACACTCATTTAAGTGAATTAATTGAACTGCAACAGCCTATAGATATTAAAGAATTTGTGCCGCCAGTCAAGCAAAATATGATTATTAAAGCAATTCAACAACTAGGTGCTAATGCGTTAAAACCCCTCAAAGAAAGTCTGGGAGAAGATTTTAGTTATGAGGAAATTAAACTGGTTAGGGCTTGGTGGCGAAGAGAAAGTGCGAATTAATTAACCATTCATACCATTCATTTAATCCAACACCAGTAGTTGCAGAAACTTGAAAAATTTGAATTTTAGGATTAACTTTTCGAGCATATTCTAGGCAAAGATTAACATCAAATTGAACGTAGGGAAGTAGGTCAATTTTGGTTAAAATCATCACCTGACTAGCGCGAAACATGTGGGGATATTTAATCGGTTTATCTTCTCCTTCGGTGACAGAAAGAATAGCTACTTTGGCTTTTTCTCCTAAGTCAAATAAAGCAGGGCAAACTAAATTACCAACATTTTCGATCGCCAGAAGAGAATTAGAGGGAGGATTGAGTTCTAAGTATCCTCGTTGTACCATTGCTGCTTCTAAATGACAGCCTGTACCTGTATTAATTTGCACAACTTGACAACCTGTTTGACGAATTTTCTCTGCATCATTAACTGTTTCTTGATCCCCTTCGATTACACTGATGGGTAGTTGAGATTTAAGATCGTTAATTGTGCGAGTTAGAAGGGTAGTTTTGCCAGCACCAGGAGAACTGACTAGATTTAAGGCTAAAATCCCCCGTTCTTGAAACCAATAACGATTTTGCTCGGCAATACGGTTATTTTTACTGAGAATTTCTTGTTCTAAGCTAACAGTCGTCCCGTGCATCCGCGCATGAATGGCAGAGGTTTCTCGATGAAAGCGATCGTGTTCGTGGGTATGGGTGTGAGAATGGTTAGTTGTGACCTTTTCTGAAGTGATTCGATCCTGAGAATGAGAATGTTCTTGTTCGTGAGTATGAGTAATTACTGTACCATTCGCTAGCGTATGGGTATGAGAATTACTAGTTTTGTCGTTTTCTAAAGTAGTAACAGTGACTTGACTATCATCCGAACAACCGCAAGTTACACACATAAATCTTCAATCTCCATTGATTTGATTTTTAATTCTTCGCCTTGAATAATTTTCAGTTCGACACTACCGCAGCGATCGCAAATACCAAAAGGTTCAGCTAGAGGAATCTTTGCGCCACAATTACAACAGCTAGCTAAACCTGGAATTTCAATAATTTCTAAACTTGCCCCTTCTAAAACAGTCCCTTGACAACAAACATCAAAGCAAAAACGAATCGCATCAGGCATAATTGCTGAGAGTTGCCCGATTTCTAAGGTTACTTTTTTACGGGTACGTCTCCAGCATTTTCGCTGACGATGGCGACAATATTTTGGGTAATTCCTAATTCGTGCATTTTTTTAATAAATCAATTTTTGTGATGGGTAAGGGTTAACAAATTCTAGGTAATTGATCGCCTACCAACATATCAACGATCCTATCTGTACCAAACATAGTTTCCATTAACACTATTCCTGAAGGAGAATCAATCACTTCGCCGATAATAACGGCATCTTTACCAGCAGGATGATTTTTCATGGCAGCGAGAACCTCTTCTGCTTGATGATTAGGTACGATGGTAACTAACTTGCCTTCATTTGCCATATAGAGAGGATCTAATCCTAACAATTCACAAACCCCGTGAACCTCTTCTCTAACAGGAAGTGCTTGTTCGTACAAACGTATACTTACTTCCGAACTAAGGGCAAATTCATTTAATACTGTCGCTAACCCTCCTCTAGTAGCGTCGCGCATGGCGTGAATTTCGGGACAAACAGCCAAAATCGCATCTACTAATCCATTAAGAGGCTGACAATCACTCTCAATACTACTATCTAACGCTAGTTCTCCTCTAGCTACGGTAATTGCTGCACCATGATCGCCCAAATAACCATTTACAATTACAGCATCTCCAGATTGAAGATTGCTAGCCGAAACATCAACTTCCGAAGGAATTACTCCTACTCCCGTAGTATTGATAAATAGCTTGTCTACCGAACCGCGATTGACTACTTTCGTGTCACCAGTAACGATCTGTACCCCTGCCACATCCGCAGCTTGTTTCATACTGTGGACAATTTGACGCAAACTTTCGACAGGAAACCCCTCTTCAATAATCATTCCGCAGGATAAATACAGGGGAGTTGCGCCACTGACTGCAAGATCGTTAACTGTACCATTGACTGCTAATTCACCGATATTACCACCAGGAAAAAAAATCGGATCGATGACGTAAGAATCTGTAGTCAAAGCCAAGCGATCGCCCATGGCACTCAATTGGGCTAAATTTATTCTCGCTTGATCTTCTAATTCCGATAGCAGAGGATTATTAAAACTACCGACAAAGATATCTTCAATCAAAGCACGCATGGCTTTACCACCGCTACCATGGGCTAAAGTAATAGTTCGCTCTTTTACCTTGACTTGACGACGGCGAACCTTAAATAAATATCTGCCCTTATCTGCGTTCATCTGCGTTCATCTGCGGATACTTTTCGTCTCGTCTTCAATTAGTCCTATAACGCTACCACTAAGAATTATAAAGGCTGCCATCTTTGTGAGTAAAAATCCAAACACCATCTTTATCTTTGGCAATTAGATCGTCATCTGGGTAATTAACTGTATCTTCTGGAGTGCGATCGCCAATTTCCAGATAAACTACATCTAGATCAGATCGGTTAAGCAAATGATGTCCATCTACTTCTCCTGCTGGAAATCCTGCTGCCATTCCCGCTTGTAAAATCTGTTCGCCAGCATTAGTAACTAAAGTAGCTTGCCCAGACAAAATGTAAATAAATTCATCCTGTTTGCTATGCCAGTGTCTCAGGGCAGAACTACTCCCTGGTTCAAGTGTTACCAAGTTCACGCCAAAATTTTTTAACCCTGCAACATTTCCCAGTTTTTTCTTAATTCTTCCTGC
>CAZJTL010000088.1:0-19081 GCA_964548905.1 uncultured bacterium
GATCTGAAACATTCTGAGTTTCAGATCTCTCTACAATTTTTGTCCTGTACTTAGCAATTTTTTATCTAATCTTTATTATGTTTGGCTGCTTTGGTCTACTATTGAATCTGGTTCGATCGCAAATAAATATTTTATGAAATCTGTCAAGTTATTAACTCCAGCCTTATTTGCTTTTGGTTTATGTTCGCTAGGTTATTTTTTCGCTCTTAAATTTACAGCCGCTAACCCTACTGTAGCTAGTACAAATAATCCCGATCTCCCTCCTGTTATTGCTGCTGCTGGTGATATTGCTTGTGTGCCTCCTAGTAACAGAGAAGCAAAGAAATCGACTTGTCAGATGAAAGCAACTTCCGATTTATTGGTTAACACAAATTTAGCCGCAGTCCTGCCTTTAGGCGATCTTCAATATGAACTCGGTGAATTTCCCTATTTTCAACAATCTTACCATCCTACTTGGGGACGAGTTAAATCTATATCTCGTCCAGTTCCAGGCAATCACGAATACTATACTGATGGTGCTTCTGGTTATTACACATATTTTGGCAAGATTGCTGGCAATCCAAATAAGGGATATTACAGCTACGATATTGGAAATTGGCATTTAATCGCTCTCAACTCTAACTGCTCTGACGTTAGCTGCGAAGCCGATTCACCCCAAGTAGAATGGCTTAAAGAAGATCTAGCCGCACATCCCAGTGCTTGTACGATCGCCTACTGGCATCATCCCCGTTTTTCTTCTGGAACCCACGGTAACGACGAAAATTTAGACGCTTTTTGGCAAGTTCTCGATCGAGCTGGTGTCGAAATAGTTCTTAATGGTCACGATCATCATTACGAAAGATTTGCGCCCCAAACTCCTGAAGCTAAACAAGACAAGTTAAAAGGGATTCGTCAGTTTGTTGTCGGTACTGGTGGCAAGAATCTCTATCCAGTCAAAGGCATTCAACCCAACAGCGAAATTCACAACAATGAAACCTATGGTATTCTCAAACTAACTTTACATCAGGATAGTTACGATTGGAAATTTGAGCCGATCGCGGGACAAAATTTTACCGATTCAGGTAGCGATCGGTGTCATTAGAAGGCAGTCCTTATGAAAAAAATTCACCATCAGAAATGAAAGTAGGCAAAAGGCAAGAGGCAAGAGGCAAAAGTAAAATTCTCCTTTCAAGTCACAAGGCAATGAACTTAAGACTTAAGACTTATGACTTAAGACTTATGACTTATGACTTAAGACTTATGACTTGTCTTCCCTATTCCCTGACTTCTGCAACAAGTCTATTGAGCTTACCGCTACGATAACCTTCTAAATCTAGAGTTACATAAACAAATCCATAGTTTTGAAAGACTGAAATTAGTTCGGGTAAATTGGTATTAATCACAAAATTTTGAATTTGTTCTGGTGGTAATTCAATTCTAGCTGTATCGCCTTCCGATCGCACGCGCAGATTTTGATACCCTAGTTTGCGTAGATAAACTTCTGCTCGTCCCACTCTTTGCAATTTGGAGATAGTAATTTCTTCACCGTAAGGAAAACGTGAACTCAAACAGGGTTGAGCTGGTTTATCCCACCAAGATAGTCCTAATTGCTGAGATAATTGGCGTACTTCGGCTTTAGTAACACCTATCTCGGCTAATGGAGATCTAGCCCCTCTTTCTTTAGCTGCTTGGATACCTGGACGATAATCTTGTAAGTCATCCGCATTCACCCCATCAACAACATAAGGATATCCTCGTTCGATCGCCAGAGGTTTAAGAGTATCGTGTAGTTCGCTTTTACAAAAATAACAACGATTGACTGGGTTAGAAGTGTAGTTAGGATTATCCATCTCCTTAGTAGTTACTAACTCGTGTTTAATCCCGATCGCTTGTGCTTGGATAGAAGCATCATCTAATTCTTCTGGAAGTAAAGAAGGAGAAACAGCAGTAATAGCTAAAGCGCGATCGCCCAAAACATCGTAGGCAATTTTAGCAACTAAAGTGCTGTCAACTCCACCAGAATAGGCAATCAATGCCCGATCCATTTGAGCAAATAAAGCTTTAAGCCGCTCTAATTTATCTTCAAGCATAGGTTAAATGTAACATTTTCTATCTCTATGTTTACGTATTTTAGAGAAACATATAAACCATGAACCCTAAAACAAACATCTAATTTAAGTTTTATTAAAAAAATGGAATAATCAATACAAATTTGACTCCCCTTTGATACGATGAGTCGAATTGCCTATTAAATTGATATAAATACCTCTTAAATTAATAGACTCAAGTATTTATCTAGTTAAAGATTATAAAACAATGAAGCATTACTGTGACGAATGGATCCAGGAATGGTGTGATTCTAACGGCTGGACAGAGCTATTTATAGAGAGATACAACAACTATTGGGCATTTCCACCTGGTGCAGTTATGCCTGAACCCATTCCTTCAAATACTCTGAGCCTGATTAAAGCAGAAAAAGGCATGAGTGACGAAGAAAAGACTTGGGTGGCAACATCTATAATTTTCACTTTAATTGCTGTAATCCTAAGTTATTTAATCCTGTGTCCCATGCCAATCGTTTTTGCTTTTGCATTTGATGCGATTACCGTGGCTCAATTAGAAGTAGAATAAATAGTCTAGGAAGTTAGAACTCAGGAGTCAGTCGTAGGGGCGGCGCTTAAAAGTCGGACGCAGGTTCCGACTACGCGCCTTGCGAATGGCTATTCGCCCGTACAGAAGTCAGAAGTGAAAGACGTAATATACCGTTCTTAGGAGACAGAGGAGTAGCGACACTCAAAACTTGCTAGGAACGGATAGTCACTGTCAAAGTTAAACCAGTCATTCGCCAAGTGTCAAAGCATTCTTTGAATAAGACTTCACTAGCAGCAGTTAAATCTCCATCGTCATCAACAATTCCACCTTGGAGCAATTTTCCGCCATAAGTTTTTAAATTCAATCGAATTCGATCGTCCTCTTCTTGATGTAAAATTAGTTTTCCTCTGGCTAAAACTTGTCCTGCACGGCTGATAATTGCACATTCCATAGCTAAAATTGATTAAACCATCAAAACATTAGTTAATTTTACAGGACATATGGAGCCAATATCTTTCCCATAGCATATTGCTACAATTCATTATTATTTTTTTAATTGATTTTCCCGATCGATTATCAATTTTTTTGACAACATATCCTTTATTTTTCAGTACAAGTCGCCTGAGTCTATAGAGTTGATTAGTCGATCTAATTTTTTCTTAAATTTCAACGTAAAAGTAGATAAAATTTTGGAACTATCTTCTTGCTTGATTATCTCTTCAATTGGGAATTGGTATAATTAATCTCTTCGCTAGCTTACCCTGTCTGCAATTAAGCCAGTAAAAATAGGTGATATAACTAGAAAATCGTCTATGTAAAGTATAAAAATTGCAGATAGTTCTTTGGGCGATCGCAACCAACAAACCTTTACCATTTATTAATAGATAAGAAAAATTGTGGCAATAACTGGCAATATCCAGGTACAGTCTGTCACGCCTCCAGAGGGGAACTAGATCAATATGCTCGATCATCAATCAATTTTAGAAGTTTTGCGACCAGTGCAAGATCCCGAACTGCAAAAAAGTTTGGTGGAACTAAACATGATTCGCAACATTGAAGTAAATGACGGGACAGTCAGCTTTACCCTAGTATTGACTACACCCGCTTGTCCTTTGCGAGAATTTATCGTTGAAGACTGTACCAAAGCAGTCAAAACCTTACCAGGTGTAGAAGATGTCAAAGTAGATGTCACCGCCGAAACACCCCAACAAAAAACCACTTTACCCAATCAACAATCCGTCCCAGGAGTAAGGAATATTGTCGCCATCTCTAGCGGTAAAGGTGGAGTCGGTAAAAGCTCAGTGGCGGTGAATGTAGCAGTTGCCTTAGCACAAAAAGGCGCAAAAGTGGGTTTGCTCGATGCCGATATTTATGGTCCCAATGCTCCTAATATGTTAGGACTTGCCGACGCAAAAGTACTAGTCAAACAAGGTGCTAACGGAGAGGTTTTAGAACCAGCCTTTAACTACGGAGTTAAGTTAGTTTCGATGGCATTTCTGATCGATACCGATCAACCTGTAATTTGGCGGGGACCGATGCTCAACGGTATTATCAGACAGTTTCTTTACCAAGTAGACTGGGGTGAGTTAGATTATTTAATCGTTGATATGCCGCCAGGAACGGGAGACGCTCAACTAACCTTAACACAAGCCGTACCCATGGCAGGAGCAGTAATTGTCACCACACCACAAACAGTATCTTTATTAGATGCTCGTCGCGGTTTAAAAATGTTTCAGCAAATGGGGGTTAAGATACTGGGCATTGTCGAAAATATGAGTTATTTTATACCACCAGATAATCGCGATCGCAGCTACGATTTGTTTGGTTCTGGAGGAGGTGAAAAAGCATCTAAAGAATTAAACGTACCTTTGCTCGGTTGCGTACCATTAGAGATATCTTTGCGCGAAGGAGGCGATCGCGGCATTCCGATTACGATCGCCGACCCTGAATCGGCATCAGCTAAAGCACTTTCAGCCATCGCCGAACAAATCGCTGCCAAAGTGTCGATCACTGCTTTAATTTAGGGATTAGGGGCTAGGGACTAGGGGCTAGTTAATATGTTTCACCAAAAAACTCTCAAAAATAACGCTTGGAAGCAGCAATGGAATTTATTTATTTACCCTTGGCAACAAGTTGACTGGTTTTTGTTGTTTCTTGTAGTTGGGTTGACTGCTTTTGCTGCTTTGATGATTAATACTACAGAAGTAGGGCGGGGAAATCACTGGATACAGCATTCAGTCATTGGTGCGATCGGGACGATAATTGCTTTTTTTCTGGCACGTTCGCCTTACAAATTACTGTTTGGTATTCATTGGATTATTTATGCCATTATCAATCTAGTTTTAGGGGTGGTAATTGCGATCGGGGTGACAGCCAATGGCGCTCAAAGTTGGCTGAATTTGGGAGGATTTAATTTTCAGCCTTCAGAGTTGGCGAAATTAAGCGTAATTATTACTCTAGCGGCAATTCTGCACAAACGTCCTGCTTCTAATTTGACTTCAATTTTACTGGTGTTGCTAGTAACGGCATTACCTTGGATCTTAATTATGTTGCAACCAGATTTGGGAACTGGTTTGGTCTTTGGTGCAATTGTCTTGGGGATGTTGTATTGGGCAAATGCCAATCCTGGTTGGTTGTTTTTAATGATTTCGCCTTTAGTTTCAGCTATTTTATTCAACCTGTTTTTACCAGGATGGTTGGTATGGACTTTGGCAACGATCACGATCGCTTGGTTTACTTTGCCTTGGCGAGCATTTTCTTCCCTATTAGCTTTGGGAGTTAATTTAGGATCGGGAAAGCTAGGGGAATTGCTATGGTCGTTACTTAAACCATATCAAAAAGACCGCTTAACCTTGTTCCTTACCCCCGAAAAAGATCCTTTAGGCGGAGGATATCATTTGATTCAATCTCGAATTGCGATCGGTTCGGGGGAATTTTGGGGAAGAGGACTCTATCACGGTACACAAACCGATTTAAAGTTCATTCCCGAACAACATACAGACTTTATATTTTCCGCCATTGGCGAGCAATTAGGATTTTTTGGTAGTGCAGTAGTCATTATTGTTTTTTGGTTGATTTGTCTGCGATTAGTTTTAATTGCTTGCCATGCTAAGGACAATTTTGGTTCCTTATTGGCGATCGGTGTTTTTTCTATGATCGCTTTTCAAGCTATTCTCAACATTAGTATGACTGTCGGTATTGCACCGATTACTGGTATTCCTCTCCCTTGGTTGAGCTATGGTGGTTCGGCTTTACTGACTAATTTTTTGGCTTTGGGTATAGTTGAGTCAGTATCTAATTTTCGACAGAAAAAGCGCAGATTTTTTTAGAACAGTTTTAAATTTTGACTTTTGAATTTTGACCCTTCATTTCTTTCGAGGGTAGTCTTTTGACTTTCTGCACTATTTTTCTGGATCCAGCGCATACCAATCAGGGTAATATCGTCAAACTGTTCGGCTTTGCCTTGATGGGTTTGGACAAGATTACTAATATGCTCTAATAAAGCATGAGCAGAGGAAAAAGGTTGGTTTACGCTCGACATCAATCCTTCTTTGGTGAAAAATTTACCTTTGCTGTTGCGAGCTTCTGGAACTCCATCTGTATAGCCAAAGACAATATCTCCTGGTTCCAGATAGGTCTGTTTAATCTTAAATTTCACCTCTGGCAACATACCTACTGCTGGACCACTAGGCTTGAGATTTTCTTTTACACCTCCAGAGGCTGATACAATTAAAGGAGGTTCGTGTCCGCCATTAACGTAGCTCAATAGTCCTGTAGTTGGATCTAACACGCCAAAAAAAAGTGTGGCAAACATTCCTAGTTCGCCGTGATGCTTAGAAACATAGTCATTAGTTAGGGAAACCGCCTCAAGAGCCTTAAGATGAATGGGGTTAACGATCGGGTTGACTAGGGCAGTATTAATAACTGTCTTATTGCTCTGGTTTGGTTGAGAGCGATCGCGAAGCATTTCTGTAGGAGAATCGAGAATTATAGTTGATGTCAGTCCTTCTGTCAGTTGAAATTGACGGGAATAGATGCGAATTAAACTGCGAAACATCGCCATAAACAGTGCTGCGCCTACTCCTTTGTCGCAGACATCAGCAATAACTAAGCCAATATTGCCATGAGGAAGCTCGAATAAGTCGTAAAAGTCTCCTGCTACTTGACGGGCGGGTTTAAAAAAGGCGGCAATTTCCCAACCAAATTTATGATATAGCTCTTTGATGTTATTGCGATCGGGTAGAAAATTTAGTTGTATTTCATGCCCTTTCTTTAATTCGTTTTTTAACAATTGGGAATAGGTTCGAACTTTATGCAAACTATCTTGTAGTTCTAATTCTGCTTGTTTGCGTTTGCTAATTGCCTCGCTAATTTGTCCGTACATTTGGTTAAAGGCAATAATTACATCTCCTAGCTCATCTTTGCGTTTAATAAAACTGGATTTAAATATCGGTGGTTCTATATCTTTACCGATCGCCTCGCCTAAATTAAGCAAGTCACTTCTAAGAGAGAGAATTGGTTTAATTAGCAGAGGTTTTAGGGCGATCCAAACTGATACGGTGACAAATACTGAGATGACGACTACCAGACTACTAATGGTAAGCATATATTGATTCAACTCACTTCTGACTGTAGAAACATCATGGCGACAAATTAGTATATAGTCTCTACCCAGTTTTTTAGGCATCCAAGTAGCATCGTAGCCATTGTCATATCGGAGATTGAGTTGAGATTGATTATGAATCTTATCGAAAGAAAGCTCGGGTTTTTCACCAAAAGTACCAACGAGCTGACCGTCTTGAGTGTACAAGGCTCCACCACTAATAATATGCTTAAGCTGACCATTGAGAGGTAAAGGCTTATTCGGATTCTCAAGTTTGCTAACTCTAGCTAAAATTTCTTGTCCAGAAGCATCTGGTTCAACTGTTTGCATAGCTACAGCAACTTTTCCTGCTGTAATTTCTCTAATCTGTTCGATTAAATCTTTATCTTTTTGCATGACTGAAGGAATCAATAAAATCCCTTCGATCGCGATAATACTACTGAAAACAAAGAAAATAACTCTTTTTGATAAACGTGCTAGGGGAAGTTTATTTTCTGCTTCGGTAATAGTTGCGTTCATAATTTTTACTTATATAATTAAGTTGCGGTGGCGATCGTACAGATAATTCTAGGACTTGTTAGTAATTCATGGTTAATAGTTCATTACTGTAGTGAACTTGCTAACAAACTAAAACTCGATCGGGAATAAATAGAGAAGATGACGATCGAAATTTGTCTCAAGTTTTTTTAGCGATGTTCATGGTTCATCTTTTATCTGGGTTAATCCGCGTTAATCCGCGGACAGTTTTTTAGTTCTGATAAAACATTTGTATCAAGAACAATCATTTCTCAATTTGAGGTGGTTCGCGCATCGGTTCACGGGACGAAGAGGGTAGATCGTTAACTCCACCAAGTTGAACAAAGCGTTTCTGAATTGCTTCGGCTAGGTTTTCTGGCGACTGAGCATCTTCTAGTAAAGCAGCGCGTAAAATTTGTCTTACTTCTTCTTCCATCGAATGACCATGATAAGCAGCGCGGATACGTAGTAGTTCTTTAATTGGTTCTTCGAGATTGCGAATAGTTAAGCTAGCCATAGTATTTTAATCTAACTTTTATACCTACATTGTAATCAATGCTAGCAATGCAATCGAACTAATGAGAGCGACTTCGATCGCTTAAAATAACCATCTGTGTTTATCTGTGTAGAGGCTGCGGACTAATTTCGATCGCCTGAATACATTCGATAAGAAAAATCGGTAAATTTAACCCGATCGCTTTAAAAATTTCAATCAAAATTCTCTCTTTACATAACTTAAACCACAAAAATAATTAACGCAGAAAGTTCGTTTCAGGGTTATAATTTAAAGGTGCGTTTCATGGATTCTTGTGTCTAAAATTTCCTCTAGTTTGATGAAAAGCCTAATTTATCGTTAATCGAGTTAGTTGTTGACAATCTTATTGAGAATGAAAGAATAAGCTCGATCGACTAATTTTCGAGATAATGTAAATCAATTGTAAAAAGTATTTGACAAAAGTAAGATCGAGGCATTAATTGGCTTTTACTATACGTCGATCGCCTGAAATAAATATCTGTGTTCATCTGTGTAGAGGCTACGGACGTTTTTGACAGCGATCGCCCGTAATTAATCTACAAAAATCCATATTTTCCGCAATTTCAGGATATTTACGGCTATGCGATCGCTCTATTTAATGAGTTAAAAATGTTCTTAGATATGTAGCGATCGCGCATCACAGTTTTGTTGCGAGCAATTAAAACAACTATCTGCGTAGTCTAAGACTTACTCTTACGCTTAATTTTACGAATTTTTGGCAGACTATCGGGAGATAAAGGCTCATTATCAGGGTCAGAGAGAGCATTTGCTTCAATTTCCAACTCACTCATTGAATTAACTAATTTTGAATCGGTCAAGTCTTCTAATTCAAGAGCAGATTCAAGAGTTGTCCGAGTAATAGATGTTTCTTTCATATCTAGTTGCCGATCGCGCACTGATTAATCTAATTGCATCGCCTCGATAAGTGTAGACGACAGTTAAAATTTGTCCGTTAGTTTCGCCAATGGCGATAAATCTTTCTTCACCATAATCATAACGGTTATCTTCAAAGTCTACAGTGTAACTCTTGAAAATCTGGCAAGCTCTAACAAAGTCTATTCCATGTTTCTGCAAATTAGAGAGTCGTTTCTGTTCATCCCATTCAAACTCTATGCTCAAGATTAATCGCGGTGATTGATTTTGGTTAATCAACAATATTATCTGAAAAGGGATTGTCTAAACTCTTTCTTTTTCCAATATTGTATCAACTTCGATCGCCTGAAACAACTATCTGCTATAGGCTGCATTTAACTGCTAAAATCTTGCATCAGTTGCGATAACCGCGCCTAGAATAAATTCCCTGGCTTATAGCTAAAGTCCATTAAAATGGACTGAAATGCCTGTACTTTAGTCGGTTTTAACCGACTTGCACTATTAGACAGCGATTTTAATCGTTGTCGGGTAAGGTTTAAAATCGAGGGCATAATAACTATAGGAACTGTGGACATTATTTTGTAGCGATCGCCTCTAATTTATCCACAAAAATCCATATTTTTCCTAATTTCAGGATATTTACTGAAGACGATCGCCCTATTCGATCGGTTAAAAATGTTTTTAGATGTGTAGTGATCGAAATCACAGTTTTGTTGCGATCGTAGTATTTCTATTTTTACAAAAATATCACTTATTTAAATTCAAACATTGGCACTATTTGAAGATAGTGCTTGAGTTTTATTTGTTTATTTGGCGAGTGAAACGAAGTTATCTCGAAGAGAATCGCCTCTCATCAATCTAGTTAATTGCAAGGAAAAACCTATGGATATTAATGGAACTAACAAAAACGACAATTTATTAGGAACTTCTGAAGATGATGTCATTTATGGTGGAGAAGGAAATGATTCTGTTGATGGAAAAGCAGGAAATGACCAGGTTTACGGACAAGAAGGTAACGATACTCTTAATGGTGGCGACGGGGATGATTACTTCAGCGAGGAAGCAGAAGCCGATTTTATTGCTGGAGGAAAAGGAAATGACCAACTCGATTTGTATTCAGGAGATGCAGGCTTAACGGTTGAATATACCGATTTCAATAATGGTACTACCTCCCTAGGGGGCAAGATTAAAGAGATTGAGAGCTTTATCTTCAGAGGTGGTAAGGGTAAGGATAAGATTAATGTTGCTGCGGCTGGTTATGCCGATCTCAGAAGCGGTAAAGGTGATGACACCCTAATTGCTGGTGCGAGTGATGATTACTTAGAGGGTGGTAGCGGAAATGATTCTGTTGATGCGGGAGTAGGAAACGACCGGGTTTACGGACAAGAAGGTAACGATACTCTCAATGGTGGTGAAGGTGATGATTACTTCAGCGAGGAAGCAGAAGCTGATGAGATTGCTGGTGGAAAAGGAAACGATCAACTGGATTTGTATTCAGGAGATGCAGGTTTAACGGTTGAATATACTGACTTCAATAACGGTACTACCTCCCTAGGTGGCAAGATTAAAGAGATTGAAAGCTTTATCTTCAGAGGTGGTAAGGGTAAGGATAAGATTGATGTTTCTGCTGCTGGTTATGCCGATCTCAGAAGCGGTGAAGGTGATGACACTTTGATTGCTGGTGCGAGTTATGATTACTTAGAGGGTGGTAGCGGAAATGATTCTGTTGATGCGGGAGTAGGAAACGACCGGGTTTACGGACAAGAAGGTAACGATACTCTTAATGGTGGTGAAGGTGATGATTATGTCGATGGTGGTGACGGAATCGATCTTCTTAAAGTTGATTATTCCAAGATTAAAACTAATGGAATCGCAACTACTACTAACGAAGATGGCAGTGTTAATATTTCTGCCGCAGGTAATTCGATTCACTATGTAAATATCGAAAAATTAGATATTACTGGTACTACTCAAGCAGACAATTTCATCGGTAGTAATCTCCAAGATACCCTCAAAGGCGGTGCGGGGAATGATATCTTCACTGGTGCAGGAGGCAAGGATAGCCTTGTAGGAGGTAAGGGACATGATATCTATATTGTGAAAACTACTGGAGATACGATCGCCGAACAGACTACTGAAGGACTAGATACTGTTGAGACATCAGTAGATTATAGCTTAGAAACTATTGCTAACGTCGAATATCTTACTCTCACTGGTAAGGCTAACCTTAAAGGAACGGGAAATAATATCAATAACCGCATTACAGGAAACAGTGCGAATAACAGCCTGATTGGAAATGCTGGAAATGACACTCTAGTAGGCAATGCAGGAAATGATTCTCTTCAAGGTGGAGAAGGAAAAGATCTCCTGATTGGAGTCGATGAAAATGCGGCTAAATCTGGACTAGGAGAAATTGATACGCTGCAAGGTGGAGTAGGTGACGATCGCTTTATTTTAGGAAACGGCACAAAATCCTTCTACGATGATGGTAAGACTTCTACCAATGGAAAAGATGATTATGCCCTAATTAAAGACTTTAAATCCAGTGAAGATGTCATTGAATTAGCCTATCCTAAGAGTCAATATCGTTTAGATGTTTCGCCTATTGCTGGAATTTCGGGAACAGCGATTTACCTAGATAAATCTGGTAGCGAACCTGATGAACTAGTTGGCATTGTTGAAGGTGTATCGAATTTAGATCTTAATTCTAGTGCCTTTGTGCAATCGAATTTAGTTGGTGGTGGCTTAGAAGCAGAGTATTACGATGGTTATTTTAACGACGACTTAAACTTCTTTAATCAAAATCAACCTGTTTTTAAGCGTACTGATGCCAACGTTAATTTTGACGACTCTACAGATTGGCAGATCGAGCATACTTCTCTTGCTGATTTACAGACTTTTAGCGTGCGCTGGCAGGGTTATATTAATATTCCTATTACTGGAGAATATACTTTTTATGTTAATAGCGATGATGGAAGTTATCTATTTTTAGATGATGCTGTTTTTTCTCCTTCTGTCGATAATGCCACGGTTAATAATGGAGGTCTTCATCCTCCACAAGAAGGCAGTGGAAAAACTTATCTAAAAGCAGGTTTGCACGATATTTCCATTGTTTATGGAGATAATGAAAATGGTGGTGCTAGTGTTGCTCGGTTTTCTTGGTCGAGTCAAGATGCAGGAATTACTAAAAAACTCGTTCCTAGTAGCGTTCTTTTTAGTCGTGAAGAAACCGCTTCTTCCGCAGGTACTTTAGCTTTTAGTCAACCAACCTACAGTATTAATGAAGATGGCACTTCTGTAGTAGCGATAACAGTAAATCGTACTGGGGAAAGTAGTGGAGAAGTCAGTGCTACGATCGCTCTCAAGGATATTACAGCTACAGCTTCCGATGATTACGATAATAGCTCGATCGAGGTTACTTTTGGGGATGGAGATACTACCCCAAAAACTATTACTATTCCCATTGTCAATGACACCAAATTTGAACCCAAGGAAACCATTAATTTAACTCTGACCGATCCTCAAGGTGGAGTAAAATTAGGAGAGCAAAGTAGCGCTATTGTCAGTATTATCAGTGAAGATCCACCCCAACCAGGTACATTAGCTTTCAGTGCGCCTGAATTCAGCGTTCGTGAAGATGGAACGGCGATCGCTGAGGTGACAGTAACTCGCACGGGAGGAAGCGATCTAGAAGTCAGTGCTACCATTAATCTGAGTGATGGGACAGCTACAGCCTCCGATGATTACGATCGTACTCCCATAACTGTGACTTTCGCTGAGGGCGATACCGAAGCAAAAACTATTACTATTCCAGTTGTTAGTGACAAGATCCTCGAACCCGATGAAACTATTAACCTGATCTTGACTAATCCTACCAATGGGGCGACTATTGGAGAGCAAAACGGTGCAACGTTTACGATTGCCGATCGCGATGCGTCATTTATAACGGGATTTCCTCGTGGTGCATTAGGAAGTAATCAAGGTCAAGCAACTATTCTCATTTCGGGTCATAATTTTTCCAAAAAAGATATTGTTAGTATCATTGCGCCCGATAAAACAAAACTAAAAGCCAGTAAAGTTACTTGGGAAAGCGATACCGCACTTTGGGCAACTTTCGATTTGACAGGTTTAACCCCAGGGCAATACGATGTTAAGCTTAACAGCACTCAAGGCAGTTTTGTTGTTAAGGATTCTTTCACTGTTACTGATGGTCCTGTTGGCAATCTTCAGATCGCTTTAAGCTATCCACAGAATGGAGTTGTCACTGTTACCTATACTAACGTTGGTGAAACAGATTTAATCCCTCCTGTATTGAAAGTATCGGGGACTAATGCCAAGGTATACGAAGCAGATAGTACAGTAGCTGGTTTATATCTGGGAACGAGTAATGATGGTCCTTTAGAAATGCTTGCCCCTGGTGCAAGTGGTGAATTTTCTTTTAACTACACTCCGAAAGGTAATGGTGAAATTTCTTTCTCTGTCGAACAACTAAAATCTAATGATGTTATTGATTGGGCAAATATTAAAGCAGAATCCCGCCCTGCGGAGATCGGTGTAGAAGCTTGGGATGCCATCTGGCAGAATTTTACCACCTCCGTCGGATCGACTGCGGCTGAGTTTCAAGCAGCAATGCTGGAAAATGCTAATTATTTAAGCCAATTAGGTGAAAAAAGTAACAATTTATTCGACTTTGAACTCAAGCAAGCTGCTAATACCTTCAGAGATGCTAAGTTAGTCACGACTACTGACATTACAGATGTAGCCTCTGGACTAGATTTAACCTTTAGTCGAACTTTCTCCCAATCTATTGCCGATCGCTATCATCTTGGTGCTTTGGGACGAGGTTGGACTCATCAGTGGGACTTGCAACTAGCTGAAGATGGCAGCAAAGTTATCATTCGCAGTGCAGACAACTCAGAACGTTATTTTCAGCGATATTCTTACCGTAATCTTGGCAACCAGACAGTTGAAAGTCAATATATTGGGTCGAATGGCGCTATTGTAACTGTTAAGCAACAGGGTAATAGTAGCAATTATACTTTGTCTGAAACCGACGGAACGACCTATAAGTTCTCTGGTAATAAGAAGCTGACTTACGTTGAAGATGCCAACAAAAATCGTATCACTTTTGAATATACTGGGGATGCCTTAACTCGCTTGGTGCATTCCAACGGAGATAATCTTACCCTCAACTACAATACCCAAGGAAGAATCAGTAAGATTACTAACTCTACTGGCGAAACTAGTAACTATACTTACGATGCTTCAGGGGAACATCTCCTGACTGTTACTAATTCCCAAGGCGCTACTACCTACACTTACGATACAGGTAACATAGCTTCTAGCAAACACGCCCTTCTCTCGATTACCTCTCCAAGCGGTACTCAACAAAACTTTAAATACGATAACCAAGGTCGTTTAATTAGCGAATCTAAAAATGAGGGTGCAGAAGCACGTACTTATAGTTATGACAAAGCTGGTGGTGTGACTATTACAGATGCTACGGGAGCTAAAACAGATTTATTATACGGTGTTTTAGGGAATCCTCTTGAAATCCGTTTACCCCAAAATCAAACTTATCAAAATCGTTTGGATGGAAGCATACTACCCGATGGTAGTCAATATTCCTATCATTTCCATGATGGGGAAATACATGATGGAGAAGTACATAATGGGGTATTAGAAGTTACAAATCCCCTCAATCAGAAAACTACTTTCAACTACGATAGCAATTTTAATAACTTACTTGGTTTTCAAGATGCCCAAGGAAATTCTGTTAACTATACCTATGACAGTAAGCAAAATCTGACTAAAATTACTTATGCAGATGGTAGCACCGAAAAGTTTAAACTCGACGCTGCGGGCAATGTAATTAGTTTCATCAATCGTCGCGGTAGTGAGATTCAATCTACCTACAACAAAGATGGACAAATTACTAGCAAGCAATATCAAGATGGTGCTAAGGTTTCTTATACCTACGATACCCAAGGCAATCTGTTAACTGTTACCGATGCTAGCGGAAAAATTGAAATGAAGTATGATTCCGCTAACCGAATGACTGGTATTAGCTATCCCTCTGGACGTTCTCTTCAGTTTAGCTACAACGCTGACGGTCAGCGCACCAAGATGGTAGCGCAAGATGGGAATACTGTTAATTACAGTTATGATGCAGTGGGTAGGTTAACAGGATTAACCGACGGTGCGAAAGAAACCATTGTTGCCTATGAGTACGATAAGGCTAGTCGTTTGACCAAAGAAACTAATGGTAATGGTACTTATACTACCTATAAATACGACCAACTCGGTCAAGTAAATAGCCTAGTCAATTACAAAACTGATGGTACAGTTAACTCTAGTTTTGATTATGTCTACGACGAATTAGGTCGTCGTACTAGTATGATCACTTTGGAGGGAACTTATCAGTATGGCTATGATGCAACAGGTCAATTAACCTCAGTTAAGTTACCTGATGGTGGGAATATTCAGTATCGCTATGATGACGCTGGAAATCGCTCTATGGTGGTAGTAGATGGCGATATGGCAACTGGCTACCAATCCAACAACCTCAATCAATATACCAGCATTAATGATGCTACCTATACCTACGATAAAGATGGCAACCTAATTGGTAAAACAGCAAAGGGTAAAAATTATACCTATGCTTATGATGTAGAGAATCGTTTGGTAAGCGTAACTACACCAGATGGAACTTGGGACTATGAATATGATGCCCTTGGGAATCGCATTTCCAGTACGCACAAAGGTCAGCGTACCGAATATTTACTCGATCCTACTGGTTTGGGGGATGTAATTGCTGAATATAACGGCAGTGGTAACTTAATCTCTCGTTATAATCATGGACTCGGTTTAGTTAATCAAGTGAATAGTAGTAATTCAACCAATTACTACGATTTTGATGCCCTTGGATCTACCGTTGGTTTATCGGGAACAAATGGGGATTATGTTAACCAGTACAGTTATTTACCTTTCGGCGAAGAGTTAACTAAAACTGAAGTCGTTGCCAATCCCTTCGAGTATGTTGGGCAATGGGGAGTCATGGATGAAAGTAATGGACTGGAATTCATGCGAGCGAGATTTTATGATGCAACAACTGGTAAGTTTTTGAGTCCAGATCCCATAGGAATTAATGCTGGAGATACTAATTTTTATCGGTATGTTGGAAATAGCTCGGTAAACTTTGTAGATTCTAGCGGTAAATTTTGGGGTAAGTTAGTACCAAGCGCAATATCAATTGTAATAAAAAAGTTATATCCAGATAAAAATTTAATATTAAGTCCAAGGGATTACGTTATATTTATTAACTGCAAAGCTCAACGAATATTTATACAAGCTGGTGAAATATTGGATGGAACTTATAATCCTCCTCGCTTTGATCTCTGTAAACTATCTGGAAACAGTTGGGGAGATCCTCACCTTAACACCTTCGACGGTATCCCTTATGACTTCCAAGGAGCAGGCGAATTCACCTTAGTTAAATCCACCACAGATGACTTTGAGATTCAAACACGACAAGAACCTTGGGGTGATAGTAGTGCTTCTTACAACACCGCAGTAGCCCTTAAAATAGACGGACAACGCATCGGGATTTATGCAGACCGATCCGAACCTATGGTTAATGGTAAGACTGTTAACATTCCTGACGGTGGAATCTTTGCAATGGGAGAAAGTCTAATTTTCCGCCAAGGAGACTCTTACACGATTAATTCATCCGAAAACGACCAAATTCAAGTCGATCTTATTAGTAGCTTTATTAATGTAAGCTTATCTTCCGATCGCCAAGGTAAAGTTGTAGGACTGTTAGGTAACGCAAATGGCGACCCCAAAGATGATTTTGCCCTTCGTAAAGGAACTGTTCTAGGCAATTCTCTTTCTAACGAACAACTTTACGGCAAATATGGCAATAGTTGGCGTATAACTCAAGCCCAATCTCTCTTTGATTATGCCCCAGGAACAGATACCAAGACCTTTACCGATCGCACGTTCCCTGAGAAGATCGTCACTATTGATACCTTAGATCCAGAACTGCGGGCAAAAGCCGAAAAAATTGCTAGAGACGCTGGTATTACTGACCCCGAACTGTTAGAAAATGCTATCCTCGATATTGCCCTAACCGATGGCGCAGAGGAATTTATTGAGGGATACTCCGACCAACAGGAAGAAGCCAACCTCAACGCTGACAATACTCTGATTAACCCCGAAGGTGAAGGAACAGAACATTGGTTAGCTGCTAGTTCGGTAATTCCTTATACCATTCGTTTTACCAACAGCGCAGAAGATGAAACATCTCCAGTCGCTCAAGTCATTATTACTCAGCAACTCGACTCAGATCTCGATCTCAATACCTTTACCCTAGATGATTTCGGTTTCGGAGATATGACGATCGAAGTTCCTCTAGGAGTACAAAACTACAGTCAACGTCTCGATTTACAAGATACTCGTGGCATATTTGTAGATGCAAGCGCCAAACTAAATTCAGAAACAGGCGTTGTTACTTGGACATTCACCACCATCGATCCTGCTACTGGCAATCTTGTCACTGACTTAAGTAAAGGTTTCTTACCTCCCAATGACGAAGATGGCGCAGGACAAGGCTCGATCGGCTACAGTATCCAACCCAAAGCTGATGCTAAAACGGGAACTCGTATCGATTCCCAAGCCACAATTACGTTCGATAACCAAACTCCCATCCAAACCCCACTCACCTTCAATACCCTGCACGGAGACTTACCTACTAGTGTCGATAAAACTATAAATATCGAAGAAGATACTAGCTATAGTTTTGTGTTAGCAGATTTTTCTCTTGAGGACAGTAATACAGGAGAAAACTCAGAAAAAGTAACTCTTGTCACTCTTCCCACCAAAGGTAAACTAACTCTTAATGGTGAGAATGTTACTGTTGACCAAGAAATTAGCTTAGGTGACTTAAGTAACTTAAAATTTACTCCAGACAAAAATAAAAATGGCGATGGTTACACTGATTTCCAATTTCAAATAAGCGACGCTCAAAACTATAGTACTCAACCCACTACTATTACTTTTGATGTTAACCCCGTCGATGATGCACCCACTGTTAGCAAACCTATTGCTAATGTTACTGTCAAAGAAGATGCCAAAAATACTACCATTGACCTCAGCAAAGTCTTCAAAGACGTGGATGGAGACACTATTGTCAAAACTGTTAAAACTAACAGCAACAAAACCTTAGTGAATGCCACTATTAAGGACAATCTTCTTACCTTAGATTATCAACCAGATCGATTTGGCACAGCCAAAATCACTATAAGCGGAACAGCCCAAGAAAAGTCAATTAATGCTCCTTTCACTGTTAAGGTTAATTCCGTAAATGATGCGCCTATTGTCCAACAAAATCTTGAAAGTAAAGCTGTTGTCGAAAACAAAGAATTTCAATTTACCATTCCAAACAACACATTTTTTGATGCAGATCCTCAAGATCTCCTCACTTATAAAACCTCAACTCTTCCTAGCTGGTTAACCTTCGATCCAAAAACTCTTACCTTTATTGGGAAAGCTAATCCTTCCGATATTGGTACTCATAAAGTTACTGTCACCGCTACCGATAAAGCTGGTGCAAAAACTAGCAATACTTTTACCCTGACAGTTTTGAAATTACTTAGTGGTTCGAGTAATAACGATACGATCGCTGGTACGAGCGCAAATGAATATCTAGCTGGCGATGCTGGCAATGATACTCTCAAAGCAGGAAAAGGAAACGATTTACTAAACGGTGGTAAAGGTACTGATTCAATGCTAGGTGCGATCGGCGATGATACTTACAGCGTCGATCTTGAAGGCGATCTGGCGATCGAAAAACTCAACCAAGGAAAAGACACTGTTAAATCTGCTATTAGTTATACCCTACCCAAACATACTGAGAATTTATTCCTAACTAACCCTCTTTTGTCACTCTCCGAGTTTAAGTAGTAACAAATAAGAGAGATTAT
>CAZJTL010000089.1:0-1557 GCA_964548905.1 uncultured bacterium
TCTTAAATCGCTTATTTTTATTCTACCTCAAAGAATGAAACAGCCCTGGGGGGGGCCTTTAGCTATTAGCAATGAACTAGATTACATTCGATCTAATACCGAAATTCCTAATAGAGAAAGTCCCAATTTAAGAGTTCTTGCCGTTAAATCTGACAAAATTAATCGAGAAGTTTTGATTGATTCCTCTGCTGTTAGGACGGGACATTGTTCGTAAAATTGATTGAATTTTTTGCTCAATTCATATAAATAATCGCAGATTCGATTTGGCAATAAATCCTGTTCAACTTCTTTAAGAACTTCACTCAATTGCAAAATATGTTTTGCTAAAATTAATTCTGCTTCTTCTTTGAGCAAAACTTGAGTATTGACACCTAAATTTTCAAAATCGATATTGCCTTTACGACTAATGCCTTGAACCCTTACATAGGCATAAAGCATATAGGGTGCAGTGTTACCTTTAAGAGCCAGCATTTTATCGTAATCAAAAATATAATTACTGGTACGATTTTGGCTTAAATCTGCATATTTAACTGCACTCAAACCAATAACTTGAGCAACATTAGCTTTAAATCCCTCTGTTTCTTCTCTTCCATCTTCTACTAATCTTGTCTCTAAATCTTGTCGCGATCGAGCGATCGCTTCATCTAGTAGGTCTTTTAATTTAACCGTTTCACCAGAACGAGTTTTCAGTTTTTTACCATCTGCTCCTAATACTAAACCAAAAGGAACATGATTAATTTCTAAGCTATTTGGCAACCAATTAGCACGTTTAGCTACCTGAAAAACTCCCGCAAAATGATTAGCTTGTCCGGCATCAGTAACATAAATAATTCTTGCTGCACCATCTTTTTGGATGCGATATCTTAGTGCAGCTAAATCTGTAGTCGCATAGTTATAACCACCGTCAGTTTTTTGGACAATTAATGGTAAAGGTGCGCCATCTTTATTGGTAAATCCTTCGAGAAAAACACATTTTGCCCCCTCACTTTCTTGTAATAAACCTGCTTTGTCTAAATCTTCTACTACTAATGGAAGTAGGGGATTATAAAAAGATTCACCTCGTTCGGTTAGTTGAATATTTAATAAATCGTAGATAACTTCAAATTCGCGACGAGATTGTTGACAAAGTAAATTCCATGCAGCCAAACTATCTTCTGCACCTGCTTGCAATTTAACAACTTCTTGTCTGGCATTTTCTTTAAATTCTTCGTCTTCATCAAAACGAATTTTGGCTTTTTTGTAGAAGGAAACCAAATCGCCAATATCTAAAGCATCTGCTGTGGTTAATGCATCGGGATATGCTTCTCTTAAGTAGGCGATTAGCATACCAAATTGAGTTCCCCAATCTCCTACATGATTGAGACGCAAGACTTGATGTCCTTCAAATTCTAGAATACGTGCAATGCAATCACCAATAATCGTCGATCGCAGATGTCCGACATGCATTTCTTTGGCAATATTAGGACTGGAAAAATCAACGACTACGTTTTGAGGATGTTTGACTGTTTCAATTCCCAAACGCGGATCGGACTCAATCACCTTAAGCTGCGTTTCTAA
>CAZJTL010000089.1:1567-19056 GCA_964548905.1 uncultured bacterium
AGTAAGTAGGTTTAATAGTAAGATTGATAAAACCTGGGCCAGCTATTTCAGGTGCTTCACAAAGCTCGTTAACTTTGAGGCGATCGACAATTTGCTGCGCGATCGCTCGTGGTTGTTGACCTAGTTTTTTGGCTAAAGGTAAGGCAACATTGGATTGATAATCGCCAAATTTAGGGTTAGTAGCAGGAACGACTAAGGGATCTACCCCTGCCAATTCTTGACCAAATGCAGCGACTAAAGCTTGACTAAAAATATTTTTTAACTGTTCGTTAATAGAAATCATAAATAAAACGCGATCGACAATACCCAAGACAAATCATTTTAAAGCAATTTTGAAGTGAAGATGAATACTTCCAGTTTCGATCGATTATTTGGTGTTGGCAATAAAACTCAGCAAGTCCAAGGCAATTTTGTCAAGAAATGCGCTCGATCGCTAAAAAAAAACTTACAACTTCAGCTATATTGCTGAAGTTATCTGTAGAAAAATAGGATATAAACTCTAGAAGATACTTCTCAAAAACGCTTTGGAGCTTCAGCTTTGGTAAAAGAGCTGGAGCTTTTTTTTGCAGGTTTTAGCTTTCTATGCAGAGTCAGTAAATTTATTAAACCTATTTTTTGCCTTACCTGATTAGAAAATCAAGCTACCGAACTATTGTGACTTATACAAGCAAAGATTGATGGTTTCTTATAGAGTATTTTAAGTTTTAGCTTAAGCATTGAATCCTAGCTAATTGTTCATTTTGCGAATTGTCTTCTCGTCTCCCCTGCTCCCTAATCCCTAACCCCTAGTCCCTAAATAAGCTTGATAGCGCGGAAACCGAAGTATAAACCTAACGCGATCGCGGTATACAGAACAATAAATCCTACGTAACTAATTACAGCACCCATGAATATCTTCCTTGTTAAAATCATCAAAATTATAGATTCTAGGTATTATAGGCTGTTTTGATGGCACAGGGAACAGACAATAGAGGCTAGGGGTGGAGTCTCCTACACCCCTACCCCCTTACACCCCTATTTATAAGTTAAGTAAGTAGATAGGCAAAATTAATTATAAAAATTGTTTTTTCTATTGCCTCTTGCATGAGTGCCTTTTGCCTACCTCTACCTAGAAATTTAATTTTACCTACCTACTTAATTAAACTATTGCCTATTGCCTTAATTTCGAGACTACCTCGATCGCCATCTAATTCTGCCATTTGCCCTACGGGTAAAGCAGCGTTAACTCCATCGTGTCCGAAGGGTAGATCGGAAACAATTGGTATACCCAAATCTTGCAGACGATCGCGCAAAACTTCGGCAATTGTCCAGCTACTAATTCCTGTTGGTGGTTCGCAACGGCTAAACCTTCCTAAAGCAATGCCTCTAACCTTACTAAAAGCGCCCATTAACCGCCATTGAGTCAAAGCGCGATCGATTCTATAGGGAGCTTCAGTCACGTCTTCTAGGGCTAAAATTACACCATCTAGGGCAGGTTGAATAGGGGTTCCTAGTAAATGAGTGGCAACAGTAAGATTAACAGGAAGTAGCACGCCCTTAACTTTACCATTTCCCCAACCTGTACCAATTAGAGGTTCAAGTGAACCACCTTCAACACAGTCAAATAATCTTTGTCTAGACCATTCAGGCTCATCTGCAATTGTAGTTAAAACGGGTGCATGAACACTACCAATTCCATGACTCGCTAAACTCCACAGCAAACCAGTCACATCAGAAAAACCAATTAACCATTTGATTTGCGACTTCGCCAGAGGGTAAGATGAAATAAGATCGCCTCTGCTCCCCTGCTCACAAAAATTCCAATTCCAATCTTCTAACAACCTAGCGCTACCATAACCGCCACGCACACAGAGGATTCCTTTACACTCAGGATCTTGCCATGCTTCTGCTAGTGCTTTTCTTCTTTGGCGATCGCTTCCTGCTAAATAGCCATCTTTGGCATCCCAATTACTCGCCAATTCCACTCGATAACCGCGCGATCGCCAGATTGCTATTCCTTTTTCAAAAGCTTCCAGTTCCCGTAAAGCACCACTCGGCGCGATAACTTTGAGTAAATCTCCTGGTTTTAGGGGTGGTGGTGACAGACAGGGATAATTTGTAGTCATCGATGGCGATATCGAAATATAGAAAATTAGAAAAAATCAATCTTATCCCAAGAATCATCAAACTAAAACAAAAGCGATCGCTCGGTTAAAATAAGTTGGCGATCGCTATTAAATAAACTACTAGCTAAATACACTCAGACAATGAAAAGCTACGATTGGATTGTTATTGGTGGTGGTATTACTGGATCTGCCCTTGCTTACGAACTAGCTAAACAAAAATTGCAAGTTCTATTATTAGAAAAACACTCATCGCCAGATAATGCTACTCTTTACAGTTACGGTGGACTTGCTTATTGGTCTGGAGTGAGTGAACTAGGTCGTCAAATTTGTGCAGAAGGAATTGAATTGCATCGTCAGCTATCTGCTGAGTTAGAAGCTAATACTGAGTTTCGAGAACTAGATTTAGTCTTGACGATCGATGCAGACAACGATCCTCAAGCAGTCGCTAATCAATATTCTCAATTTGCGATCGCGCCCAAGTTATTAGACGTAAAACAAGCTTGTCAGCTAGAACCTTTACTCAATCCTGATGCGATCGCTGGTGTGCTTAGATTACCTCACGGTCATATCCATCCTGACAAAACTAATCAAGCGTATCAACAAGCTTTTCTGCGTGAGGGAGGTAAAATTGAAATTACCGAAGTCGTCGATTTTCTTCAACTTGGCGATCGCATTGAAGGTGTCAAAACCAACACACAAACCTATCGTGCTGCTAATACAGTTGTCTGTGCGGGTGGTTTGAGTCGTTTTTTGCTTAAGAAAGCTGGCATCAAAGTACATACTTATTTTACCTACTCACAATTAATTAAAACTGCACCTGTAGAGCTTCAGTTACGAACTCTGGTCATGCCAGCAGTGCAACAGAGATTGGCGATCGAGGCAAAGGCAAGCAACTTAGAAGCGACAGATAGATGGGATAATACAGACAGCGAAACCATCTTATCTATTATCGATCCTGGTGCCATTCAATTTTTGGATGACAGTTTTTGTATCGGTCAAATTAGTCAAATTCTTACCGATCCTAGGGTTAAACTCGATCTTCAAGCTGGCGAAGAAAAAATACGCACAAAAGTATCCAGGATATTACCTTTAATAGGAAAAATACCAGGAACTTGCTATCAATGTCTAGTTGCTTTTTCTAATAACTCTCTACCTTTAATTGGTGCGATCGAAAACTTTAGTGGTATTTATCTTTTTTCTGGTTTTACTAGCACTCTCATATTTGCTCCACCTTTAGCCAGACATTTTGCTAATTGGGCAGCAGGAAATGAGGATGAAATTATGGCTCAATTGTCTCCTATTGGTTCAAGCTCGATCGAGCAAAAATAGATGGCGATCGCTGATAAATTCGATCTAAATCACAGCATGATTTTTAAAGATCGCCGAAATTAGTTAATAGAACTTTTAGTTAGTTTGAGCCAAAAGCAAACCATTTGTTTACTAATTTAGATTCAAGTTATGACTTGAATCTATTTTTATGTTGATATTAATTCAGAAAAAATTAGATGTTTAAGTATATATTTTTATTTGTTTTGTTGCTATCTCTAGGTCAAGTAAAAGTTAATGCCCAAGATAAAACAGACTATTTACTAGGAGAACTCAAAGCTCAACTCGGTCAAAAAAGAGCAGTTATCTATAATCAAGAAGCAGTTATTGATTCTATTTACTTGACTAATTATTGCCAATAGTTATTTGTTGCTTGTTATTTGTTATTGGTCGATAATTGCTCATAGTTCATTGAAAAACAGGGAGCAGGCAGCAGGTAGGCAGGAGGCAGGAGTTAAGTAGGAATTAGGGAGTAATGAGTAATAAGTAAAAAACTTCAGACTTTAGACTGTCTTACTTTAGACTTCTCTACACCCTACACCCTAACCCCTAATCCCCTGTCCCCTATTCTTAAATTGCTCGTATACGGCTTTAGAAATCTCTTGAATCAGTAACTTACCTTGGGGATCGTTGTGGGGACGCTTAGCTAGGACTGTAATCACATAACGATCGCCGTTGAGCATATCAACTATTCCCGTATCTCCTAAAACAGTACCAATATCTCCAGTCTTGTGAAAAATAAGTGAGCCTTTTTCTAAACCTGGAGGTAAGAGAGTATTAGTCGTAGTTTGTTCCAGTATTCCAAGCATTCGATCGCGAGATTTGAGCGATACGGATTTACCATGCTCGATCGTCAACAATACGTTGCTTAAGTCTTGAGCAGTAGTAGTATTAGTTCCTTCTAAATCGGGCAGGGAATTGCGAATTACCGTTGACTGCAAACCCCATTCTACAAATCTTTGATTTAAAGCTTCAGCCCCGCCCAAGCGCTCGATAATTACGTTGGTAGCCGTGTTATCGCTGATGGCGATCATTTTGGTGACGATCTCCAACATTGTATACTCTCTTCCTGGTTTCTCGTATTGAATGCTGCCAGAACCGCTAGCAATCAATTCAGGTTTGATAGTTAGGCGTTCGTCCAAACGAACTTTACCAGCATCAATATCTTGAAACAAAGCCAGCATAATCGGTAGCTTAATCGTACTTGCCGCAGGAAAAGAGACATCTCCTTCCCAATTGACAAATAAACCACGGTCTAATTCAAGGCAGAAAACGCTAGCTTTGAGCGAGGGATATTTAGCTGCGATCGCTTGTAACTCGGCTTTGAGAGGTAATAATTCATGTTTCTGGAGTGTTTCTGGAATAAACTCATCGCGCTGAAGTTTCTCAATTACTTTTCTTTCGTCTGGGTTGTTAGCTGCCTTAGAAACCACAACAGGTTTGGTAGCTTTAGTATTGCTTGCATCAATATGGCTGGAATTAATTGTCGTGGCGATCGTTGCTGCCATAGCACTCAAGCCAAAGATAGCAATCGGCAGATTGAGCCATTTAAAGAAAATTAATAGCCAATTTGGTGTCAAATTGTGGCGTTCTTCTTTAGTTTTAGTTGAAGTTGTCAGTTTTTGACTATTGCTCCTTACTATTATTTTGACAATACGGCTGACAAACCCGTTTTTTTTTCTTTTTTTCCTAACTCGATTGCCGTTATTTGCGCTTGGAGCAACATTTTTAGCGCGATCGCGACTATTTTTTATCGACCCAGACGAACCATTCTCAGAACATCGATCCACTTTTAAACCCTCGCTAATCACTACCCCCTACACCCCACACCCTAACCCCTAAACCCTAACCCCCTTTGATCACTTTCAGATCTTGAATCAACCAGCGATCGCCCTGGCGGACTAGTTGGTAACGAACCATTAGAGTATCGTCATAAGAGTTTGCCTGATTAGCTTTTCCTGCCAGATAATTGCGGGCAACTTCTCTAACTTGTGCTTCAACAAATGCTAAATCTGGTTTTTCTGGGCTGGTTTGCACTGAGCGAATTTGAATTGAATGTCGGTATTGCATGTGAGCATTGGCAGCTTTGGCTGCTAATGCCCGTTTTTGCCACTGTTCTAATAAGGGTGGTAACAAGATTGTCTTTAACTGCTCGACTTTATGTTGGGGACCGAAAGCTTGTGCCTTACTCGCCAACCAAGCTTGAAGTACTTGTTTACCACCTTCTCGATCGAGAACTTGCTTGGTAGGATCAGTCTTTTGAGCCGGAGTGGGCAGATCGATCTGAGGTCGATCTAATTGAATGTTCAATTGTTCGGCTTCAATTTGTGGTGTTGGATACTGTTTGAGCTGATTTTGAACTAATAAAAAGCCGATCGTTCCCATACCAGCGATCGCCAGGGGAACTAATAACCAATATTTGTTTAGTTTGGATTGACGATCGGCGCGATTGTCACTCGGCAAAGAGCGAAGCAATCTCTGCATAGCCTTTCTAGCAATTTTCGAGGCGACTGATAGGGTCGAGTCGATGGTTTTGGATGGCGATGTTTGTCTCGTTCTGTGATGATCGACAACAGTACTATAGTTAAATAACTGAGGTGTTGTTCGATCGACTTTACTAGTAGCAGTTTGCTTAGCTCTAGTATTTGCTCTTTCTACCGTGACAGTTGCTCCACTGCTTTGCTGAGTGGGGTAAACGCCCGATCGCCTTTGTCTAAGAGATGGCTCACTTTTATCGGTTAAATGATGGAGAGGTTGTTGCTGTCCTTTATTGACTGCTGTAGTAAATGCTGATAAATTCTCGTTAGCCTTATTAATCAAGGGAAGTTGCTCTAAATATGCTTGTACTCCCTCGTCAGCAAAATAATCTTGTAGAGATTCTCGGCGATTGGCTAAATCGCGAAACTGAGTCAAAACTTCGGTTTGCAGCCAGTGTTCCCCATACAAGCATAATCCAGGTAATAGATCGGGTGCTCCTTGGGAATGTTGGCGAATAAATTCTAGGGGTTCTCTATCTTTGCTTTTCTCTAAAGCATCGCTTGCTGCTTCGGTTTGCCCCAATAATAAAGCACAAATAGCTTGCTCTAAATAGACGTCTTGGCGTTTGTTTAAAGTAGCAAGAATTTCTTTAGCTCGTAAAATTAAACCTGGAATTCTCTCGGCAAATCCTCTCGCCAAAAAAGTATAGACAGCTAGATAGGCAGCAACGGCAGAGGGACGTTTGGCTTCTGCTTCAAAGAGTTGTTGTTGTTCCTTAACGGTTAATTTTTGGCGGATTTGTTGCAGAAAACGCAAAAAGCGATCGATATCTAAACCAGAACCGTCATCGTTTTTGCCGTCAATCCCTCCTCTGTCTTGAAACATTTCCTGAAGCAGTTGTATCCCTTGCTTACGTAGAGGACTATTTTCTTCATACTCGGATAGCAAGCTGAGAATTCGATAAGGTCTGAGCTTGAGCAGATCTGCTTGAATTTCGTCGCGAATGCTAGGGAATAAGCATTCTTTTGTCAGCAAATCTAGACCAATTTGTCCCGATACAGCCGCATGTTGATATTCCTGTTGCTGCCACTGTTCTCGACTCAGTTCTAGATAAGCAAGGGTGACGGTGAGGACTATATCGGCTCTTTGACTAGCTTGCGTTTCTTCGCGATCGCCAGAATCGAGCAGCTCTACCTCGTTATTGAGTTCGGGAATACCGATTCTGATTACTAGTTCATACTCCCCTAGCTCTTGAAGAATGAGAAGCGCCCCAACAAAATTCTCTGGTGCAATATCGAGCCAAGGCGTGTGATTGTAGATGGAATTGTCCTCGCTCGAATTCTCTTCTTCTAAGCCATATCGATCGTTAGTTGAGAGCGGTCTAGATTGATAAGTTCTCTCCAAAAATTGAGAATTGTAGCGATTTCTTGCTTCTCGATCGCAGAGAACTTGGTATGCTTCTTCGATCAAATCTCTGCGTGCGGCGATGGCATCTTCACTATATTCCCGTCGAGGTAGCTGCACGCCACGGTCATGATAAGCTTGATTTAATTGCTCATCTGTTGCCTGAATTGTTACCCCTAAAATTCTATAATAATCAAGCGGAATTCGCACGGTCGCCTTCCTCAGAGCAGAGTTAGTAAACTAAATACAATGTAATCAACATAACTAAAGAATGACCTTTGTTACGTTTGAACTAGTGAGCTAGAGCTTATTTTTTCGCCAAGATTTTAGCTTAAATAATTGCTTCCGCCAAACAAGTCTAATCTTGGTTTTACAAATTACAACTTTTTTCCTAGCATTTTGCTCGCAAATCGATCGCTTTAGCTTTAAACTGTTGTTGCTGTTTTTAAGTTATTTTTTGCTTAACCTTTACGATTGCAACAACTATTTTTACCTTTTGTCAAGATACTACAAGCCCTATGTTTTCCGAACGAACTCTACCACAATTCAATGCTGCCAATGCAGACATCTCTAAAGAAGAAGGATTAATTCTTTATGAAGATATGGTTTTAGGACGCTTGTTTGAGGACAAGTGTGCTGAAATGTACTATCGGGGCAAGATGTTTGGTTTTGTCCATCTCTACAACGGTCAGGAGGCGGTTTCTACTGGCATAGTTAAGGCTTTACGCTCGACTGGAGATTACGTTTGTAGTACGTATCGCGATCACGTTCATGCTCTCAGCGCTGGCGTACCTGCTCGCGAAGTCATGGCTGAATTGTTTGGCAAAGCAACTGGTTGCAGTAAAGGGCGTGGTGGTTCCATGCACATGTTTTCAGCAGAACACGGACTTTTGGGAGGATATGCTTTTGTTGCTGAAGGTATTCCTGTAGCTACGGGAGCAGCATTTCAAAGCAAGTACAGAAGGGAAGTGATGGGCGATGCCAACTCTGATGGTGTCACAGTTTGCTTTTTTGGTGACGGTGCTAGCAACAACGGTCAGTTTTTTGAATGCCTGAATATGGCAGCTCTCTGGAAATTGCCGATTATTTACGTAGTCGAGAACAATAAATGGGCGATCGGTATGGCGCACGATCGCGCTACTTCTCAACCAGAAATCTTTAAGAAGGCTAGTGTCTTCGGTATGCCTGGTTATGAAGTCGATGGGATGGATGTGCTGGCAGTTAATACTCTTGCTAAAGAAGCGGTTGCTCGCGCTCGTGCAGGAGAGGGCCCTACCTTAATTGAAGCACTAACCTATCGTTTTCGCGGACATTCTCTCGCCGATCCCGATGAATTGCGTTCTCAGGAAGAAAAGCTGTTCTGGGGCGCTCGCGATCCGATTAAAAAATTAGCAGCTTACTTAACTGAGCAAAATTTAGCCAGCCAAGCAGAGTTAAAGACGATCGACGATCGCATTCAAGCGTTAGTTGAGGATGCGGTTACTTTTGCAGAACAGAGTCCCGAACCAGATCCTAGTGAATTGTATCGTTTTGTTTTTGCTGAAGACGAATAATTAATCAGCACTCAGCAGTCAGCCGTCAGCAATTCAGCCGTCAGCAGTCAAGAGAAGGCAGGAGGCTTCTTTAAGTATTAAGACTTAAGACTTAAGTCTTAAGTCTTAAGTTTTTTTAATTGCTCCTGGCGAATTGAGGAAGGCAGCAGGGAAACAACTGATAGCTGATAGCTGATAGCTGATAGCTGATAGCTGATAGCTATAGCTACCCTCCCTTTAAGCTGTCTTAACCCGAACTGAGGTTAACCACTAAATTAAATGCCCTCCATGCTTACCTCTCAGATTGACAATAACTATTAAATTGACTGCTTAATTTCTCTTCCAGATTGCTTGCTTTTTTAGCTTTTTCTTGGGCAGATTTAGCCAGAAAAATATCTTTGTTTTGTCTCGCTTGAATTATTTCGTAAGTAGCCTGTGAATTAATTTTATATAGATCGACAAAATCGGCTTGATAATTTATCAACTGAACATCATTTATTCTTAAAGATTTAACGTCATTTGCCGCCTTTTCCATGATTTTAGCTGCTTGTAGCCAATTAGTTAATTCTGTTTCAGTTGGCTTTTCGCTAAGAGTAAAGTCTTTTGTTTCTTTAACAACTCGATTGGCAATTTGAATAATTTGCTGACATTGAGATAGTTTATCTCCACAGCTAGTAGTAAAAAATAAGCAAACCAAACTCATAAAAATAACAACGGCAATCCTATTTGTAGATAGTTCATGGTTCATGGTTCATGGTTCATTGGAAAGAAAGGGAGCAGGCAGCAGGCAGCAGGCAGCAGAAGGCAGAAGGCAATAGTTTAATTACTTATTACTTATTACTGATTCCATGTCTCTTCTGATGCCATTGCCAAGCATGACTAATAATTTGATTTAGATCGGCATATTTAGGCTGCCACCCCAAAATTCTTTTCGCTTTTTCGCTGCTACCAACTAAAATAGGTGCATCACCAGCACGGCGATCGCCTTCTTGAACGGGAATATCTTTACCTGTAATTCCCTTAGCAGTTTCAATTACTTCTTTAACAGAAAAACCGTTACCATTTCCTAAATTAAATACTTCACTCTCACCTCCAGCCAATAGATACTCTAAACCTAAGATATGAGCATCGGCTAGATCGCTTACGTGAATATAATCTCTCACAGCAGTTCCATCTGGTGTGTCGTAATCGGTACCGAATACAGAGAGAAATTCTCTTTTCTTCAATGCTGTTAATAAGGCGAGGGGAATTAAATGAGTTTCAGGCTCGTGATCTTCACCTAAAAGTCCTTGAGGATTGGCACCAGAGGCATTAAAATACCGAAACGTCACCGATTTTAAATTGTAAGCTACATCGAAATCAGCAAGCATCGTCTCTACCATTTTTTTTGTGCTTGCATAAGGACTGAGAGGATTGTGAGGATGCGCTTCAGTCATCGGAATTTCTTGAGGCGTTCCGTAGATAGCACAGGTAGAGGAGAAAACAATTTTATTTACTTCCGCCGCTATCATTGCTTGCAGTAGAGAAAGAGTACCAGCTACATTGTTGCGATAGTACTTACTGGGTTCTTTCACTGACTCACCCACTGCAATATAGGCGGCAAAGTGCAATACAGCCGCAATATTGTGAGTGGTAAAGATGCGATCTAAGAGATCGCGATCGCTTGTGTCTCCTTCAATTAACTTAACTTGGAGAACATCTTTAACTAGCTCTGGATGTCCGTAAGAGAGATTGTCTAAAACGACTACTCCATAGCCTGCTTGTTTAAGTGCTAGAACTGTATGGGAACCGATATAGCCAGCACCGCCTGTGACTAAAACGAAGGGTCGATCGAATGACATTCGCTTTTCCTTCACGCCTTCTAAATTTTTACAACTAGCTAGTTTAATCTATATTCAAGCTAACTGAGTTAATTTAGTAAAGACGATATAGAACATAATCGGTTAAGTCCATCAAAGCCTGAGAAGAGGGCGATGGTTTGAGACATTTAAGACTTTCTAATGCCAGTTTAGTATGATATGAGGCTAGTTCGCGAGCGCGATCGATACCATTACTTTCTTTGACTAAGTTTATAGCCTCTGCAAGATCTCCAGTTTCTTTGAACTCCCTTTCGATCAATACTTCTAGATAAGGTTTTGTTTCGATCGCGTAGAGTACGGGTGCGGTTAAGTTACCGCTAATTAGATCTGAACCTGCTGGTTTGCCTAAAACCTCAGTCGAACCCACAAAATCCAAGATATCATCTACGATCTGAAATGCTAAACCAAGATTGCGTCCGTATTGATATAAACTTTCAGCAACTTCGGTGGAAACATCACTTAAAATACCAGCAGCTTTAGCACTGTTTGCCATTAAGGAAGCGGTTTTATAATAACTTTTTTCTAAATAAGCTTCGATCGATAAACTGGTATCAAAACTGTTCAAACCTTGCTGAATTTCTCCTTCAGCAAAATCTTTAATTACTTCTGAGAGCAGTTTGACTACTTCTAAATTATCTAAATTGGCTATGTACCATGATGATTGTCCGAAGAGGAAATCTCCAGCTAAAATGGCAATGCGATCGCCAAAAAGCTTATTAACTGTTGGTAAATTGCGGCGGACTTCTGCTTCATCAACTACGTCATCGTGCATTAAACTAGCTGTATGAATCATTTCTGTGATTTCCGCCAGACGACGATGGCGAGAGGTAATCTCTCGTTCTAGCATAGTTGCTCGCGAGGCTAGTAAAACTATAGCTGGTCTGATTCGTTTTCCGCCCGCTTCAAATAAATGTTCCGCCGCAGCACCCAAAATGGGATGACGCGCACTAACTAGCTTAGTTAGATTTTCAGTCAAAATACTTAAGTCTTTGTCAACGGGGGCAAATAAAGAAGTTGTGGATATCATCGCTTAGCCAAGTCTGGCAATGTGGTTACGAAAGTTTACATATTATTGTACTTATTTTAAGCTAAGCGCAACGGAGAGCAAAGCTTTATTTTCTTTTTTAATAAAGTTTGCAAGCAAATAATCATTTATTGCAATTAACTAAGTAAATTTTCTTAGCTAGTGCAAGATTCTCATAATTTATGCTATGTTGAAAGTATTAGATTTTAGAAAAAATTAAATAGTACATTGTATCTGTACGGCGAGATAAGTTCCTTGTGAGCCAAAGTTTCTGAGAAACTTTGAGGAGCTGGCAGATATCTCTTGGAAATTTATGTGTGAGGTGGCGAGATATTCGTTTGAGTGTAAAACTTCAAACAAGCCAAGATAACTGTTTCCTGTTAATACCTTTGTAACTGCTGTTGTGGAAGCTCAATAAACTTAAGCAAACACTCAGCTTGGATTCTTGTTACCTTACTGTCAGTAGTTGAAGATCGATATTATTGTCTATCTTTAGTTTCTGCTAGTTTTTGGTTGCCCAAAAATTTCTAGCCTGGTCGATACTTGTTAATTTTCTAAGCTAAGTACCTATGCAGAATTAATTACACGCTTTATATTTCTCTTGCCTCTTGCCTCTTGCCTCTTGCCTACCTCCACCAATAAATTTAATTTTCCCCACCTACTTAATTCACTTACTCCTGTCATGAACTTCGGAAACACACCTGTATTTATTCTCCTACTTGCTGCTGGATATCTATCAACTGTCTATCTATTGCTCAATCTTGCCAAACAGATTGGCAAAATCAAGGTTGAGAAAAAAGTCACCTTATAGTGCTGTTGTGAATCATCCTCGATCGAACAGCAGGATTGTTTGCTAAAGTCCTCTCAAAAGTGGTTTTGAGCGATTCTAAGCGCTCGAATTAGATCGAATTAAGAGTTACTTTCAAAGGCGATCGTTGCCGTTGATGACCCTTGTAAATGCACTTGCTCTACTATTGGTGAATAGCCAAGCCACTGACGAGAAAGTTGAGCGAACTTAGAAGCAGAACCACTCACACAAAAACGAGTTGGTGTTGGAGCATGGTTACTTTTTAATCCCATCAACTCCAATTCTTTGTCCGCCGCAACTACAATATGTTCTGCTGGATCGATAATTTGTACTGTAGGTGGAAGAATGGTTCTCAATACGCCAGCAAGATGGCGGTAGTGAGTACATCCGTACACTAAAGTATCTATTTTCCTTTGCATTAGTGGCTGTAAATATTGTTGTGCCACTCTTTTGGTGTTAGCAGAATAAATTCGATTTTGCTCGATTAAAGGCACAAAGTCAGGACAACCCACCTCCCATACCTTAGCTTTTGGATCGATTTCTTCGATCGCCTGGCTGTAAGCATGACTGATGGCGGTAGCTGGAGTAGCAATCACACCAATGCGTTTGCCTCTTTGGACGGCTGCCCTTGCTCCTGGCAAAATTAACCCTAAAATTGGCAAGTTATATTCTAGACGAACTGTTTCCAAAGCCAGAGCCGAACTAGTATTACAAGCCATGATAATCATTTTGACATTCTGAGTGGTCATCCAACTCAGGATCTCGCGTGTAAACTGTACGATCTCTTCTTTGGAGCGAGTACCGTAAGGAAGCCGAGCTGTATCGGCAAAATAGAGAATTGATTCGCTAGGAAGCCTTCGATACATTGCTCGAAGAACAGTTAGACCTCCTACACCACTATCAAACAAACCAATACGTTGAGGTTCGAGTTCTCTCATAGATGGAGATAAAAACATGCTGATGCTTGATTTTGAGAGATTATATGCTGACAAGAGAAAAAACGAGTAAAAACTTAACAGTAAATATAGTACATGTACCTACTATCGATCTCGTTGAATATACTCGATAATACCGCGAGCAATCGCCTCAGCCATTTGACGACGAAAGCTAGGGTCTTTGAGTTTGGCAGCATCATTAGCACCAGTTACATAACCAAGCTCTACTAAGACTGAAGGCATATCAGAATGTCTGAGTACATAAAATCTAGCTTTATGTACACCTCGGTCTTGGATATTAACACTGCGTAAAACATTGCGATGGACTGTTTCAGCTAGCTTTTTACCATTTTTGTAGTAATAATTTTGTAAGCCGTTTACATCTGGACGCGACAAGTTGATTGAGTTAGCGTGAATACTAACAAATAAATCCGCTCCAGCTCGGTTTGCTATCTGAGTACGACCTTCCAAGCTGATAAATTCATCTGTCGATCTAGTCAACATTACCTTAAGACCTTGTTTGTCCAAGATCTTGTTGATTTGTTGAGAAATATCAAGAACAATTTCTTTTTCTTGCAAACCGCCTCTACCGATCGCACCTGGATCTTTGCCGCCATGTCCGGGATCGATGACAATTAACAAACCGCCTCGACGGTTCCGATCTGATAAACTGGAAGAGGAAGAATCTTTAGGAAACAGTAAAGGTCGCTCACTTAAAGGTGGAGTATTCGCACCTGCGGGAGGAATGAGTACATCCATACCTAAAGGAGCTTGAGCCGTTAGTCTTTGCTGTACCTCCAGCGATAACATGTTATCGTCTAGTTGAGCTAGTTCACCAAAGCGCACTCCTAAAGCTGGTCGCATTAGCAAGACGATGGCATTATCTTCTTGACGAACCCGCAATTCGGAAATAGGACTATTGACTTCAAACTGGGGCCCTTGAAAGGAATCTGCTAACTTAGCGTTAGGAATTCTGATTTCATAAACACCGCCAATACTATTCCATTTGCCATCAGCCATGACCATCCGATCGGCTTTAATCGTCAATTGACCGTTGTTTTGCAATTGCACGGACTCGATTGTCGCTCCTTCACCGCGAGATAGGCGATCTCTAAAGCTAGAACCATTGAGGCGATCGAATCTGGACAGGCGATCGCTGGGGTTAGAATCCTTAAGGCGATCGAAACGAGAAAGGCGATCGCTGGAGCTAGAACCATTAAGGCGATCTCTAAAACTAGAACCATTGAGGCGATCGCTGGAGCTAGAACTATTTGGAGGTGGAACTGAGAGAGGTATGCTAGAGGGAGGATTAGGATTAGAAGCAACGCTAGTTGAGATGCTTCCCATACCTCCTTTGGGTACAATGACCAAACCACCAAACCTACTGAAAGAAGCAATCCAATCGGGACTATCTTGGTTGACACGCAAACTCAAACGAGTTGTAGCAGGACTGCTTGAGGCTTGTAAGAATTGAATTGTGTCGATCCCATAACTATTAACTGGGATGGTTTGGTTAGCTAGATCTTGAGGAAGAATAACATTTTCTAATTCCAGCTCGATCGTATTGCGATCGTCACTGCGACTAACCTTAACTTTATTGGTATTGTTACCCTTTAAATTGACGAATATACCGTTGCGTGTAACTTTTAAATAAGAAGAGCTAGCTCCCAAACTGTTATCTGCTAAACCATTCTGACTGTTACGATCTGAGGTTGGTACAGTCAAACTGGTAGGAGATGAATTCAGCGATGATGGAGTAGCCTGAGCCAGAGAATCTCTGGTAGGCTCAGGTAGATTTACCGACCAATTTCTAGAAGAGTTGCCTTGAAACTCAATCTTTTCAGGATCGAGAGTATAGCCAGGAGCCAATTCTAACACCAAACGGGTAGTTTGATTCTCGAATTGACCTACTCGGAGATTTTTGAATGTTTCTCCGTAATTTTCTTTAACTGTTTGACTCTCCAGTGTGGTTTCTGGCAGATCGATAACTAAACGAGTAGGATTAGTTAATAGTTGTGCTTGCGGCTGAACTCCATCATTAGTAGTAAAAGTTAGACGATTTTGATTTGGCACAAATTGCCAAGATGTTAGTTTACCTGCTTGAGCAGGAGAACTTAGAAGAAAAACACCGAAAAAACCGAGTAATAGCCCGTGAAATCTCACAATGGTTGCTCCTCACAGAAAGTATGAGAAAATCTTAGACCAACCTCATTAGACCTCTATCATATCCCCTAAAATCATCAATCGGAAGTGACGTAAACAAATTCACGGAAGTTTCATGAATTCAGGATAAATTAAAAATCAAAAAAGTAATCAATTGGGTAAAAAAGAAAATTTTCTGACAATTTAATCTCACTTCAATCGATTTTTACAAATTGTTTCACTTTCTGTAGCAGCAGGAGAAATTGTTTGATTTGCATCTAAGGACATAGGCTTAAAGAAACAGATTTATTTCTCTAAATTGTCACTCGATCGAGCAGCCATAGGTTCTTGAAAAACTAGACGTAGCAAGGGAGGAGCAATAAAAGTAGTCAAGATGACCATCATAATAATTGCTGCTGTTGTGGACTCAGAAAGAGCGCCACTAGCCGAACCTACGCCAGCAAAAACAAGTCCTACTTCGCCTCTAGGAATCATTCCTACACCAATAGAAAGTCTGTTGAGGTTTGGTTGTCCAAAAACAGTAAAACCTGTAATTACCTTACCCAGAATAGCAACCAAAATTAAAAATGTGGCAATAATTAATCCTTCTCGATTACTAGGAATGGCTGGATTCAAGACGCTGAGGTCGGTTCGCGCTCCAACGCACACGAAAAAAATTGGCACTAAAATATCAGCAACAGGAATAATTTGTTCTTCTAGTTCTTCTTTTTTGTCTGTCTCTGCTAAGACTAATCCAGCCGCAAAAGCACCAAGAATTGCTTCTAAATGGATGACAGCACCAATATAAGCCAGAATTAAAGCAATAATTAGTGAAACTAGCAATAATTGTCCGCGAGTTTTCATTTTATTAACTAATTGCACAAATACAGGGCTTAAAAAACGACCCAAGAAGATTGTGCCAATCAGAAAAGTGGCAGCGCTAATAATTAAAAAGACGACATTAAGCGGTTCAATTTCTCCTGTTTTGACTAAGCTAGAAACTACGGCTAAGACAATAATGCCTAAAATATCATCGAGAACCGCAGCACCGATAATAATTTGACCTTCTGTAGAGCTAAGTTGTCCTATTTCTGAGAGAACTTTGGCAGTAATACCAATACTGGTTGCAGTTAAAGCAGCACCCGCAAAAATGGCAGGAATGACGGGAAGATGGAAGAAAGAGACTAAGCCAAAGGTTCCCATGGCAAAAGGGGCAACAACTCCAACTACCGCTACTACGGCTGCTTGAGGGCCTACTCGAATCAATTCTTTGAGGTTTGATTCTATGCCAATTTCAAATAAAAGAATAATTACTCCAAGTTCTGAGAGTACGGAAATGACTTCACTTTGAGTAGTAAATACTGAGGGGATAGCTTCAGGGGTTAAACCAGCCGTAGCTTGCAGGAAATAGACAATTAGAGAATCACTACCGTCAGAACCTGCTTCGGGAAAAACTAGTAATTTTAAGGCAGATACACCAATAATTACACCACCAAGTAACTCTCCTAGTACTGGAGGTAAATTAAGGCGATCGCAAACTTCACCGCCTAGTTTACTAGCAAAATAAATTACTACCAAGCTTAGCAGCACTCCCGCTAAGACTAGGGAACCTTCGTTAGCATTAGTTTCGGTAGCTGTCGCTAATAAGGAATGATAATTTTTGTAAAAAATAGGGGTTAACAAGTTGCTCCAGTAGATACTATTGGCTATTTACTCTCGGTCTGCGGGTAGCGACACCATAAGTATTATACAATGCCTGAAACCTTTGCTCTGTAAAGATTATGTATCAATCCTGTCAACCGAGAGAGCTAGACCCTGATTGACTAGACCTCTTGCAAAAGTCAGAACAAAATAAGAGAAAATAATTCAAGACCTA
>CAZJTL010000090.1:0-18753 GCA_964548905.1 uncultured bacterium
GTCTTGAATTATTTTCTCTTATTTTGTTCTGACTTTTGCAAGAGGTCTATTGAAGTCATCGACGCTACCCCAGAAACTACGGAGGAAAGTAAAAAACGCTATGTGGAAATTTCCGATCGCGCCAAGATAGTTTGTGACCATCTCAACTTTCACTATCCTGGTCGAGTTGAGTTGCTGGAAGATTTTTCGATCGCCATTCCTGGAGGTCAAGTTGTTGCATTAATCGGGCGATCGGGTTGTGGTAAAAGTTCGATCGCCAAAATGATAGCTGGTTTATATGCACCCAAATCGGGAAATATTCGCATTGGTGCTTACAATTTACAAGATCTAGCCCTAGAGTGTCTGCGTCAACAAGTAGTTTTAGTTCCTCAAGAACCTCATTTCTGGAGTAGATCGATTATTGATAATTTTAATTTAGGTAGTCCTCAACTTCGTTTTGATGACGTAGTTAAAGCTTGTCAGATTGTCGATGCCGATGATTTTATTAGTAAGTTACCCGATAAATACGATACGGTATTAGGCGAATTTGGCGCTAATATTTCGGGAGGACAAAGACAGAGATTAGCTTTAGCTAGAGCAATTGTCAACGATCCGCCAATTTTGATTTTAGATGAATCTACTAGCGGTCTAGATCCAGTCACCGAAGCAAGAGTTCTTTCGCGTTTGTTGTCTTATCGTCACAGCAAGACAACTATTTTAATCAGTCATCGTCCCAGAGTCATTCTTAAAGCAGATTGGATCGCGCTGTTAGAGGAAGGAAAAGTCAAATTTCAAGGTACTGTTACAGAATTTCAAGCTAGTGCTAGCGAGGATTTGGATTTTATTACACCTTAACCTCTTTCCTCTCCTTATCTCCCTCCGCTTCCCCTGCTTCGGGGCAACCACAAGGGATTGCACGGCGGGTAAACTTTTCGGAGGTAGCCTCCGAAAATCCCGCCTCCCCTACCCCCTGCTTCCCTAACCCCTTCTATCTCAACTTGCTAGTAATATCAACTAAATTTTGAGCAAAGCGATCGAGTCTTTGGGATAGTTTTTCATCGAGTAACTTTCCTTCTCGATCGAATGCTTTCCATGCTTGTCCGATCGCAATTTGATCGGGAATAACAAAGGCATGTACCCAACGTAAAATTGTTCTGAGATCGTTGAGGGCGTTATTATTGGATTGCCCGCCTAAGATACTAATTCCTCCTACTACTTTGTCAGAAAGATGCTCGAAGCTCATTAGATCTAGAGCGTTTTTAAGTACACCACTAACGCTACCGTGATATTCTGGCGTAACTAAAATTAATCCATCTGCTTCTTTGACGGCGTTACGCAATTTTTCTACATCGGGATAATCGGGATAGTCATCGCCACCGTTACAAAAAGGTAGGTTCATCTGACGCAAATCGATAATTTCTACCTCTGCACCTAATGCCTCTACTCTGCTTATTGCTAGTTTAAGTGCTTGGACACTGTAAGATTCAGGACGCAAACTGCCAGCAATACCAACGATTTTTACCATTATTAACTACTCCTATCGGCTGTAAAGTTTTCTTAATAAAATTTCTGTTTTTTTGCGATCGCCTTTTGTCTTGTTCTTATTTCTATAAGTATTTTTAGGTATATAGAATTTAACTGAAGATAAATCGAAGTCGTTATGACTTTAATATAGCATAATTATATTAGTTCATGGTCATTGGGAAAAAAGGGATTAGGGACTAGGGAAGTCCGGAGGCGGAGCCATCGGAGGCTCCGCAGAAGTCAAAAGTTGTTACTCATTACTCATTCCTGTCTCCCTCTGCTCCCTAACCCCTAACCCCTAGTCCCTAGCCCCTAACCCCTAACCCCTAGCCCCTAGCCCCTAACCCCTATGCTCTACTCTCTCAAACGATTTCAGGAAATTGCACTAAGTTGTCAGACGAGTCGTGTTGGGAAACTCTTACCAAACGCGCTTTATGTCCACAGACAATCTTTAGAGGCGCTAGTACCTTTGCTACAAAATTACGAACAACTAGCTAGCGAAATTGGAACGAGTCAAATAAATCTTTCGTGGTTGAAACAAACAGGCGATCGAGAAGAGATTAGTTGGGATAGGGAAGGGGATCGCGATCGCCGCACTCATCAGTCAGACAATCAGTCTATTCAATCTATATATCTAGTCGATCCCGAGGAAACTGCGAGATCGCCAGAACCACCAACCCAGATTCAACAAGCAACTTTAGTTAAATTTAGCCTCGATCGCCCAAAAATTTCTTATCTTTTTTATCCAGACTTCGATACCGATCCTCATCCAGAACTTAACTACAGCATTATTGTCGATCTAAATACTCTAGAAGTAAGCTATCGCAATTATCAGGATGCAGATAATCCTCCCATTCTGCATCGCAAAGAAACCTTTGTTACTGCCAATTATCCTTTATACGAACAATTTGCCGAATTAACTCGATCGGAAGCAGCATTAGGACTTTTAGACGAATCTCGCTATATCGGTACTAAAAAAGAATGGCAATTGCGTCTGATGCAACAAGCGATCGATTTTGAAGAACATCGTTTGGTTTGTCCGATCGATCCCAAATCTAGAAAAAAAAGAGGAATTCGCATCGATCGCCATAAAGCCGCCATCGTCAGGAAAGAACTTTCTCGTCCAGTCCGTTTAGCAGTTGAAGCCGATTTATTTGCACCCCACACCACTTTTTTCGATTATGGTTGCGGTTATGGAGGGGATGTAAAACGCATCGGCGAGCGCGGATATCTTAGTTCGGGATGGGATCCTTATTATTCCCCTGATACTTCTCCAGCAGAAGCAGATATCGTTAATTTGGGCTATGTAATTAACGTGATTGAAGACACCACCGAACGACGCGAAGCACTGATCGAGGCTTGGCAATTAACTCGTCAGGTGTTAATCGTATCTGCACAAATCCTAGTTGACACGCGCCATCGCGGGTTAATTGCTTATGGAGATGGTATTATCACTAGCCGCAATACTTTTCAAAAATACTACGAACAGGAAGAACTGAAAGCTTATATCGATCGAGTGCTGAATGTCGATGCTATTCCTGTCGATCTCGGTATTTATTTTGTCTTTCGGGATGAAGATCGAGCAGATGCTTTTCGCGTCGATCGCGTGCGTTCCCGTGTAAGTACGCCTAAAGTACGGGTAGTAAGCAAGAATTTCCAAAATTATGCTGAATTATTGCAACCTTTAATTGATTTTGTTGTCGATCGGGGTCGTTTGCCAGTTAAAAAAGAATTAGCACAAGAGGAAGCAATTAAAGCGGAATTTACTACCTATAAAAGAGCTTTCAATACGATCTTACAGGCGACTGATGCCCAAGAATGGGATGCGATCGCCGAGCAGCGTCGTCAAGATTTACAACTCTATCTGGCGCTTGCTAGTTTCGAGCGTCGTCCTTCAAGCCGAAAATTATCTTTGCAGATGCGAGAGGACTTTAAAGCTTTATTTGGCAGTTATGAAATAGCTTGTTTATCAGCCGATCGCATGTTGTTTAGTTTGAGAGATTTGCACAATATTGCCAATATTTGCCGTCACAGTTCAGTCGGACAGAAACAGTCGAATTCTCTTCTCATTCATAGTAGCGCCTTAGCTAGTTTAGACCCTTTACTGCGTTTATATGAAGGCTGTGCTAGCCGAACGATCGGACGTTTAGAAGATGCCAATCTGATTAAAATTTATTTTCACAAACCCAAAATTTCTTATTTATTCTGTCCCGATTTCGATCGCGAACCCCATCCACTTATCTACACCAGCATGGATGTAAATTTAAAGAATTTACAAGTAAGTTATCGTGATTTCGATCTAGACGATAATCCACCAGTCTTACACCAAAAAGAAACTCTAATTACTTCAGATTACCCCTTTTATCAAAAGTTTGCCCGTCTTACCGCACAGGAAAAGGATTGGGGTTTGTTAGATCGTCCTAAATCGATCGCTCGTTTGGACGGGTGGCAAAAATGCCTAGAAGAACATTGCGCTACTATCAAAGGCGATCGCCTAATCTGGCGCAAAGATGCCGATCCCTACAAGGTTAAATTGTTAAAAGCTCAAATTAATGCTCGCAAAAGACAAAGGTTCGCTAATGTAAACTTATATAAAGATAATTGAACATAAGTTTTATGAATCGTCGTACTTTTCTGAGTATTCTCGTCATAGGTTGTTTAACTTTGCTAACTTGGCTAAATTTTGTGACTGTAGCCCTGGCAATGGGAGGAAAACAGCCAACTCTCGATCGACCTGCGCCAGATTTTACCTTACCTACCAACACTGGTAGTGGCAAAGTTTCCTTAGTTGATTTTCGGGGTAAGTGGGTAGTTCTATATTTTTATCCCAAAGATTTTACCTCTGGTTGCACCCTTGAAGCTCGACGCTTTCAACAAGATTTAGAGAAATACGATGCTAGAGGCGCACAAATTTTGGGAGTAAGTGCCGATGATGTTGATTCTCATGCGGAATTTTGTGACTCGGAAGGGTTAAAATTCCCCTTACTGGCTGATACAGATGGCTCGGTTAGTAAAGCTTATGGTTCTTGGCTCGGTTATTTATCTCTCAGACATACATACTTAATCGATCCACAGGGAATATTACGCGAGATATTTGTAGATGTTAGACCATCTGTTCATAGTACTGAAGTTTTAGCAAGTCTCGATCGCTTGCGATCGCAATTTTCTAATTCTTAGAGTAATCCTCGATTAATTGTCAAAATTTAGGACTATAGCTATCAGTTTTCAGCTAACTGCTGACTGCTGATAGCTAATTGCTTTTTTTCTCTTTAATTTCCATTTCGAGTGTTTTTTCTGGTAGGTTTTTACTAAAAATACACATCTATGAGGTAAGGATGATTTTATCCAAAAAATAAGCATTCGATCGATTAATTCTGTGGCAAGATCTTAGTCAATCGGACTATATTTAGAAAATTGCATTTAAAAAATTGCTGCGATAATTGATGAATTCAATCATAGGCAAAATTCTTAGAGGTCGTTACTACATAGTTAAAGAGCTAGGTAAAGGAGGATTCAGTGTTACTTATCTAGCTCAGGATCGTGATTTACCTGGTTATCCTTTATGTGCTGTCAAAAGATTGCAGCCAAGAATTAACAATCAAGCAACATGGCAAAATGCTCAAAAACGTTTTATCACTGAAGCTGTGATTTTACAAAAGTTGGGAGAACATCCACAAATCCCCAAGTTATTAGCATATTTTGAAGAAAACCAAGAATTTTATTTAGTTCAAGAATTTATCGATGGTGACAATCTAGAGCAAGAAATTCAAAGTAAACTTCTCAACGAAGTGGAAGCTACTCAAGTGCTTAAGGATGTCTTAGAAGTTTTAAGTTTTGTTCACGATCGAGGTGTAATTCATCGCGATATTAAACCTTCTAATTTAATTAGGCGACACCAAGATCGTAAAATAGTATTAATTGATTTTGGTGCTGTTAAAGAAGTAACTTTGCTACCTAGTTCGCAACAAAATACTAACTTCACTAACATTATTGGCACAATGAATTACATGCCTCCAGAACAAATGGCTGGTCAACCTAATTTTTCCAGTGATATTTATGCTCTAGGTAAAACAATTACCTATGCTTTGACTGGGGAAGTAATAGACGAAGATTCTACTACTTTTAATGTGGTGAATAATCCTCATTTAGTCAAGCTTAGCCCCAAATTGACTAATATTTTAAACACCATGACCAAAGAAAGCCATCATCAACGCTATCAGTCGGCAAAGGAGGTTTTAGCTGACTTAAAAGCAAAAGAATTTAGTTTTCCTTCCGTTACTTCTAATAATTTCAATAGTCATAATCAAGCTACACTCATTGCTAATAGTTTTAAGACTAGAAATAAAACTAGAAACATTGCTCTGTTCCCCAAAATTTTAAAATTTATTGCGCTCTTGCTAATTTTAGGTGTTATTTCTTCTGTTGGTTTATTGTTTATTTTTAATAGTCAACAATCAGAACAATTTATTAATTATGAAAATAAAGATTATCATTTAGTATTGAAATACCCTGAAACTTGGGTAAAACAAGATATAGAAGATCCAATTACAGGAGAAATTGTAGCGTTTGCCTCTCCAACTGAAGGAGTTTCCGATCTATTCCAAGAAAAAATTATTATTACTATCGAAGATCTAGCAAAAAATACGAGAACATTAGAAGATTATCAAGAAGAAATTATTGATAAACTAGGTAGATCGCCAGACTTAACTATTGAAAAAGAACGACGGGTTAAACTGGCAAATAAACCAGCTTATAAAATAGTTTACTCGCGTCAAGATGAGCAAATAGATCTTCAGCAAATGGAAGTTTTTACGATTAGAAACGATCGGGTATATGTACTAACCTATATAGCAGAAAGAGCTAAGTACTCTAAATTTCTAAAAACGGCAGAAAGAATCATCAATTCTTTTGAATTTAATTAAAATTTAGCCAAAAGATTGAGTATTTAATCAGAATTACTTGTATATTCCCTATTTCCCTAACCCCTAACCCCTAATCCCTAACCCCTATCTCAACTATCTAATTAATTTTGCACGACTACTTATGCGTCTAACTGCTGAAACATTTACAGTTCGCAAACGTTTTCCTCTAACTATTTCTCGTGGCACTACCAGTCAAACTACTAATATTTGGGTACGTTTGCAACAAGATGGGATTGAAGGTTGGGGAGAGGCTTCTCCTTTTTCGGTAGTACAAGGACAAAAAGAGGATACAGAAACCATCTTAACTCAACTGCAACTAATTTCTACTCTTTTAGAATCCTCTAATCTGTCTCATCATCAAACCATTGAGGAGATCTTGCTTGCCAATAAGATTTCTTCGTCAGTTAGAGCAGCGATCGATATGGCTTGGCACGATTGGATAGGAAAAGCAGCAGGATTGCCTTTATGGCGTTTGTGGGGTTTAGAACTCGATCGCATTGTACCTATTTCCGTAACCATTGGTATTAATTCTCCAGAAGGTGCAAAACTAAGAGTACAAGATTGGCAGCAATTAATCGATGCCAAAATTTTCAAAGTAAAATTAGGAAATCCTCAAGGAATAGAAGCCGATCGCGCTATGTTTTTAGCCATTCGCGAACAAGCTCCCGATGCTGAATTTACCGTCGATGCTAATGGAGGATGGACGATCGATGAGGCGATGACTATGTGTGATTGGCTGGCAACTCAATCGGTAAAATATGTAGAGCAACCTTTGCCAGTAGGAGCAGAAAAAGATTTGCCCTTATTGCATCAAAAATCCCCTTTACCAATCTTTGTGGACGAGAGTTGTTTTAGTAGTAGTGATATACCTTACTTAGCTAATTGCGTTAGTGGGATTAATATCAAAATAATGAAAGCTGGAGGTTTGAGCGAGGTAATGCGGACAATCCACGTTGCCAAAGCTTGCGGCTTGCAAATTATGTTTGGTTGCTATTCCGATAGCATTCTTGCCAATACAGCCATGTCCCATTTATCACCTCTAGCCGACTATCTAGATTTGGACAGTCATTTAAACTTGATTGACGATCCCTTTATTGGTGCTCAATTAGATCGAGGACGTTTGCTGCCCAAAGATTTACCAGGATTAGGAGTTGAATATTGTGCTTAAAAGCGCTAAAGATCGAGTAGCCATCTTACTACATCAGGGAATTCGAGGCAAACACGGTAAAACTGGGCTGGCTTTTTTGCGTTATAGCGAAGCGTCGATCGTAGCGGCGATCGATTATGAGTGTGCGGGAGAATCTTTATCTAACCTCACTGGTATTGACTTGAATGTTCCGATTGTGGCAAGCGTAGCAGAAGCGCTCAAGTACGAGCCTAACGTCTTACTAATTGGAATTGCCCCTTCAGGTGGCGCATTGCCAGAAGAATGGTGGGAAGAGGTAAAACTGGGTGTAGAGGCGGGTTTATCTCTGGTGAATGGCTTGCATACACCTCTGGCAAGCAAATTCGAGCATTTGCGATCGGGACAATGGGTATGGGATATTCGTCAAGAGCCATCAGGATTAAGAATTGGTAGCGGTAGGGCGCGATCGCTTGATTGTCAACGTTTTCTCACAGTTGGCACGGATATGGCGATCGGCAAAATGTCTACCAGTATCGAATTAAATCGAGCCGCACAAAAAAGAGGGATTAAATCTAAATTTCTTGCTACTGGTCAAGCAGGTATCATGATTTCTGGTAGCGGTATTCCCTTAGATGCGGTAAGAGTAGATTTTGCGGCTGGTGCCGTAGAACAAATGGTGACAGAATGGGGAAACGAATACGAGTTATTACTGATCGAAGGGCAAGGTTCCCTACTGCATCCTGGTTCTACTGCCACTCTCCCTTTAATTAGAGGCTCTCAGCCTACAGGATTAATTTTAGTACATCGTTTCGGACAAAAACACATTCGCGACTTACCACATATTAGTATCCCACCTCTAACAGAAGTCATTCATCTTTACGAAACAGTAGCACGGGGAGCCGGTAGTTTTGGTGAAGTTAAAGTAAAAGCGATCGCCCTCAATACTTTTCATTTAGATACAGAAGCAGCCAAAACCGCGATCGAACAAGTACAACAAGAAACAGGTTTGCCTTGTATCGATGTCGTTCGCTTTGGTGCCGATCTACTTTTAGAAAAAATATTTTAATGGTTGGTTATTTGTTGTTTGTTGTTTGTTGTTTGTTGAGCATGGCTGATGGCTAATTGCCAAATAGGGGGGCTTCCAAGCAGACATGTCGTCAGGCGCTCGTATAATAGTTAGATAAGATATAGCAATCCTAAATGATTCATAAAAAATATCTATTGCCTCTTGCCTCTTGCCCGGAGGCGGAGCATCTCCGGCTCCGCTCTTGCCTACCATAGCCGATTAATTTACAACTCAAATAGGATCGCTATAGCTATTATCTTTTCAATTGTTTTATCAAGGTATCAAATCAAAAAAGATTTTCGGATGACTACCAATCTAAACTTGCCAGAAAGTTACGAGCAGTTTACTAAGATAATCGAGCGAGTAAGTCATGGAGAGGAAATCATTATTTATTCAGCAGGTACTCCAGTAGCCAAAATCTCTCCAATTGTTGAAGCAAAAAAGAAACCAAGAGTACCAGGGTTAGGAAAAGGTCGTATGGTAATTCATCCAGACTTTGACGATCCTTTGCCTCCAGAAGTACTAGATGGATTTCTCAATCCTAGCGATCCAGAATTGTGAACTATCTACTAGATACACACACTTTTTTATGGTGGATTGACAATGATACTCGTTTGTCTAAAACTGCTAGAGAGGTTATTGTAAATCCCGATAACGAAATAGTCATATCCGTCATCAGTACTTGGGAAATAATTATCAAATATAGCCTCGGTAAGATTGAGTTGTCTGAATCACCCAAAGACTATATCGAAGAAATGTTAGCAGTAAATGAGTTTACTGTATTACCGATTAAGCTTGCTCATACTTTTAAAATCGCTGAATTGCCTAATCATCATAAAGATCCGTTCGATCGATTATTGATTGCTCAAAGTCAGATAGAGCAAATTCCAATTGTTACTCTAGATAAACAAATTATTAAATATCCAGTGCAAACTATTTGGTAAATCGAGCTTCTAATTCAAGGAACTATATTAGTCACTACACTTTGTTTGCCATTGCTAGTAACGGCGACACTATTATTTTGGAGTGTGCCGACTGCTCGATCGCCTGTCAAGTTGAGTTGGGGATCGTTTTGCTCGTAGATAACATTACCCATTGCTTCGACAATTTGAGTCGTCATCTGCCAAGTTAGCTGGTTTGAATAAAGCTTGGCTTGGTTTTTGGCAGAAATTCCTGTAACTCCTCCTTCAAGCTTAGCTAATTCCCGATCTAAGTCTATTTCTCCTTGATTGCCAGTTACAGTAATCTGTTCTTGAGAGTTAACTACACGAACTGGTTCTTTGCAGGTAACAAAGCGAGTATCATAATTCCAAACTAAAGAGTTAGTGGCGATTTGAGTTAGAGGCTTGAGGGATTGCAGTTCAACGTTTTGTTGTAGGTAAGCTAGATGGTTATCGAGAGTGACGAAACCGCGATCGGCAATAAGGCGATCAGTAACAGTTTGTCCTTGATAGCGAGTAATTTGTAGAGGGCGATTGCCGACAATTTTATTTTGAGCAACTTGCCAAGACAAATGTTCGGTTTGTAATTGTAGTTTTTGTTCTAGCGCTGTAGCGACAATATTCCCAGTTAAATCTAAATGTTCGGTACGAGTATTATATCTCCCTTCTGTGGCAGACACTTGTAATTTGGGGTGCGTACCAACTAAATTTTTTCTAATTACCAACAGATTTTGTTTGGGATGCCATTCGACTTCATCCCCTTGCACTTGGGCATTATTACGGGGATCGCGAGCGATAATATTCTCTTTGAGAAAGACTACTTCTCCATCTTGTTCTACTTCTCCGCGTTTGGCGCTAACTTGTAGCACGATCTGATTATCCTGAAACAGATTACCAGTAATTTCTTCCAGGTAAGCTTTTTTGCGATCTTGGCTGTAGGTACTTTTGCGTGCCTTTATTTTCCACAAACTATTACCTCGATCGTCTGCTTGCTCTAAGATGGCATTATTGAGTATCAAACGAGTTTCTGATGGCGTAGATTTGGGTTGATTAGCCTCCACCTTCTGTTTAACGGGATTAGACTGTTGACAGGCGTAAATACTGAGTAGCAAGATTAAGCTTAAGTTTCTTGCTACCCAAACAAAGATCTGCCCTAACGCAGTTCGATTTAGCTTCATGGGATCTAGGCAGGGGAGGCGGAGGGAGCAGGGGAGAGGGGGAGACTGGGAGACAATTCGCAATTCGCAATTCGCAATAGCCTACGGCACGACTACGTCCACGCAATTAAAAAAACTTAAGACTTCTGTAGGGGCGAATGGCAAGAAAGCCCCTACGACTTAAGACTTTAAGAAGCCTTCTGCCTTCTGCCTTCTCTAAGTTGGTGTTTGCCCGTCTAGCATACCAAAACTGGTAAAGCTTCGGTAAGGATCGCCTGGTTTGGTTGTTTTTTGAATATCTTCTTTAATTTGATCTAAATCTACATAGCGATCGGCAACGTTGATTAAGCTGTCGCTCGTCATCGATCGCAAGCTTACTACTTCAACTCTGGCACCTCGATAACTAACAGCATCGACGGCATAAGCGAGATCTCCATCCCCACTAACTAGCACTGCGGTATCGTAAGAACCTGTCAACGCCATCATATCAACAGCAATTTCTACATCCAAATTGGCTTTTTTGGAGCCATCTGGTAGTTGTACCAAATCTTTAGCAATGACACGATAGCCATTGCGACGCATCCACAACAAGAAACCCTGCTGTTTTTCGTTGGTGCGATCGACACCAGTATAAAAGAATGAACGTAGTAATCTCGATCCAGCAGTTAAGCGAAATAAGAGCTTGCTGTAGTCAATTTCGATCCCCAGTTGCAGTGCCGCGTAAAACAGGTTCGAGCCATCAATAAAGATAGCAACGCGCCCCCTGTTTTCTAGGATTTGCTCTGGTGTGAAGATCGGATCGCTTCCGAAGTTTTCCAACATTTTTTTATGCCTCGTTTTTATTTTATGAATTTATTTGCTATGATTCTGTCAACCTCCATCAACGGGTAGATCGTCAAGGATTTAGTTTTCATTTCTAACCCTTTTTAAGGCAAAGGGTTACAGGGCTAAACTTCTGAGGTTGATTTCAATTCAATTTTTTGGAAGATTGGTTCGCCTTTAACTAAATTGTCTTTGAGTGGTAAGTATCCCCATTGAGAGTGTTCTGTATAGGGGATGGTTTGATTAATCAGAGTTTTGTTATTAAAATCAACAGCAAATCCTAGTTGCTGATAAATCTTGCTACTTAAATTAGGAATAATTGGAGACAGTAAGTAAGCAGATAATCTAACAGATTCTAGAACGGAATAAAGGATTTGTTCTACTTCTGCTTGTTTACCAGCTTTGAATAAACTCCAAGGCGCACTCTCGTCTATAAACTTGTTCCCAGCACGAATCAGGTTAAAAATTTCCTCACAACCGCTAGAGAATTGCAAGGCATCATAAGCTTTACTAACGCGATAGCTCAAACCTACGCCAATTTGTTTGAGTGGATTGTCATTAGCCAGATCTATTCCTGTAATACTAGAACAATTACCCTGGCAATATTTGATTAACATTCCTAGGGTACGGTTGAGCAAATTACCCAAATCATTCGCTAAATCAGCATTTAAGCGATTTACAAATCTAGTTTCGTTAAAATCTCCGTCTTTTCCTAATTCAATTTCTTTTAAAAAATAGTAGCGCACGGCATCAGAACCATATTGCGAGACTAGAACAAAGGGATCGATCGTATTTCCGAGCGTTTTGCCCATTTTTTGACCGTCTTTCGTTAAAAATCCATGACCAAACACCATTTTTGGTAGGGTTAATCCCGCCGACGCTAACATAGCTGGCCAATAAACGGCATGAAACCGTAATATATCTTTACCAATTAAATGGAGATCGATCGGCCACCATTTAGAAAAAGCGTTGTCTAGGGTTGGTTCGTCATCTGGTTCTAGTAAAGCTGTCACGTAACCGAGTAGTGCATCAAACCATACATAAATGGTTTGCTTAGGATCGGTTGGGATGGGAAACCCCCATTCAACGTTGACACGAGAAATGGAAAAGTCTTTCAATCCACTCTTGACAAAGTTAATTACTTCATTGCGACGGCTTTCTGGTTGGATAAAATCTGGGTTTTCTGCGTAAAGAGTCTCTAAAAATTGTTGATATTGGGAAAGTTTAAAGAAATAGTTTTCTTCGTCTCGCCATTCTGCTTGCTTAGTAGAATGAATGGGACAAAACCCTCCTTCTAACAACTCTCTTTCTTCTTTGAATTCTTCGCAGGAGACGCAATACCAACCTTGCTGGCGATCGAGATAAATATCTCCTTTGTCCCAAACTCGCCCAAAAAACTCTTTGACAATTGTTTGATGATTTTCTGTCGTAGTCCGACTAAAGCGATCGTATTGGATATTTAATTTATCCCAGAGCGAGTCAAAACTCTCGACAATGCGATCGCAATATTGTTGGGGTTCTACTCCTTTTTCCTCGGCCGATCGCTGAATTTTTTGTCCGTGTTCGTCTGTACCAGTGATTAACAAAACAGAATTGCCAATTAGTCGCTGATAGCGAGCAATAGCATCCGCTACCATCGTCGTGTAGGCACTTCCTATGTGAGGAACATCATTGACGTAATAAAGAGGAGTAGTTAAAGCAAATTTTTGGCTATTTTTCATCTAAAACTCTGATACAAACGCAAAAAATACCCCCAAAAGAAGTTTTAATTTATGGTTAAGTGGGGCTTTGAAATTTATTCTAGTGCGATTCGACCTGTATATACGTGTTAGACGGTTAACCGTCTAATCTCCAGTATTAATGACAAAACTCTATCTGTTTGCCAATCCCGAGAAATACTTAATAGTTTGTTGGCTTTTTTAACAAAATCAATTAAATCTAATCATTTGCTGCTGGCAGTCTGGACATAATTAACATTTGCTTTCTTTTTTAGTGTTTTTATAAAGTTAGTTTTAAGCTAAAAGGATTTTACGATTGGAAAAAAATTAATAACAATCATCTCTACACTAATTGATTTTTAGTCTTGATTAAGTAAGATTAAGCTTTTCTTCCACTATTAGCAAAGTTTAAGTTAAATATAAAGAAATAGGCATTAAAATTAGCCTAGTATTTTCTTAATCACAACTATAGCGTTATGATGCCAAAACTAAAGGTGGCTTTCTGAACTAAAAAGTCACCTCTAATAACCTGTAGTTATTAAGAATTAAGTTAGCGATCGCGATCGTTGCCAAAAATTCGGTCTCTCAAGCGTTCTATTTCCCTCATTCTATCTCTGTCTCTATCTCTGTCTCTGTCTCTTTCCCAGTTCCGTCCGCGATCGTTGCCAAAAATTCTCTCTTCAAGGTGCTCTTTTTCTTCATCCCTATTCCGCTCTCTGTTATTGCGATCGCGCTGACGATCTGAGCCAAAAACTCTTTCCTCAAGGCGTTCTTTTTCGTTATCGTCATCCTTGCGATCCGAGCCAAAAACTCTTTCTTGGAGACGTTCTGTTTCTCTATCTCGATCGCGATCGCTTAAATAAATTTCCTCCTTTGGATTGATGTATTTTCCTGATTTATGTAGTTTATTGTGTAATTCTATCTGTGTTAGTGAAGGGGAATTATTAGCAGTCAATCTTTGACTTAAATTTTGGCAATTAGAGAGGGAATTTAGGGCAGTATTTACCCATAAAGTCAATGAACTAAGACAAACTATTTCTAACATGTTAGTTGTTGGTTATTTGTTGTTAGTTGTTTGTTCATAAGTAATGAAACGCTAGACAATATTAATATCCACATCGGGTTTAAAATCTAAACCCGTTGGCAATTCGGCTATTCTGTCTCCTCGGAAAGATAAGTCTCCTGAATTAGAATCATAGGAAAATAAATCCTCATCCCCGCTTCCTATGCCGAATTCGTTACCGTTAATTTCTATTACATCCCCTTCAGCGATCGAGAAATCGATGTAGTCACCTTGCATATCGGAAACAGATCGATAGAAATAAACATCTGCACCACGTCCGCCTGAGAGTCGATCGCTACCCCCTTCACCAATCAGGCGATCGTCATCATCTCTGCCGTAAATCGTATCATTACCGCTAGAACCTAATAAAGTATCTCTTCCGTCTTCTCCACTAATTTCATCGTCATCTTCGCCACCATCAATAATGTCGTCGCCATCAGAACCGAAAATGAGATCGTCACCTTCAAAACCGTATATTTCTAAATTACGATCTGAACTATCTCTAAAGTCAAGTTCGTCGTTTTCAGAAGTACCATTACGTATAGTCATACAAATTTATCTCTATTGAATTTTGGTATTGTGTCGATATTTTTGATTTGCCAATATCAATCGAAATAGCTGTAAAACTAAAGCAAATTAATAAAATCTAACTGATAGCAAATCAATAGTCTATATACAGCTAGTATTTAATTGGTTAAGATTAAAATGAGCTATTGCCAGTTAAACAGTGTTAACCAACTTTAATTAACTCAAATATCTTAGTTGAATATGTGAAAGGAGATACTAACTTTTGCTGTAATTTAGAGCTTAAATACAACTTGTAAAAAGATGGTAAAAAGACCTTTTGTGTTTACTGAATTGTTACAAATTTATATATATAGCAATCCTAAATGATTCATAAAAAATATCTATTGCCTCTTGCCTCTTGCCCGGAGGCGGAGCATCTCCGGCTCCGCTCTTGCCTACCATAGCCGATTAATTTACAACTCAAATAGGATCGCTATAGCAATTCTAGATTAATTGTAATAATTGAGGACTGATAGCTATTAGTTTTCAGCTGTCAGCTTTCAGTTAGCTGCTGATTGCTGATTGCTGATTGCTATTAATACTAAAAACTGCCAATTTTCATCTAAATTAGCTAGCATCAAACTAATCCACAAACTTGAACCGTTTCTTATGGCAGTTAAAAAGGAATTTTCTAGTTTTCAAGAACTTCTTTCCACCACTGAAGTTCCCGTCTTAGTTGACTTTTATGCTACTTGGTGCGGCCCTTGTCAAATGATGTCTCCCATTTTAGAGCAAGTGGGAGTTGAGTTGAAAAATCGTTTACAAGTAGTCAAAATTGACACTGATAAATATCCAGATATAGCCTCACAATATCAAATTCAAGCTTTACCTACTTTAGTTCTCTTCAAAAATGGTCAACCCGTAGAAAGAATTGAAGGAGTAGTACAAGCACCGCAGCTAGTCCAGCATTTGCAAAACCTAGTGTAAAAACCTAACTGAAGGGTTCGGAAATTGCTATCTCCGAATTCTTTGGTTGCGATCGGAAAATTGACAATAGTAGTGAGGTAAAATTTAGCTTGAACTTTCTATACTGCTAAAGTTAATACTTAATTTGCGGTTGCTAGCCTTGTATAGTGCCTTATATAGTGCAAACCGATCGCGCCTGTCTTGTGATGGATTGGTTGCGCTATTGCTTGAACTAGGTATTTAGACCGCTTCAGAAGTAAGATTTTTGCACTATGTCACTAATCAACCAAAAACGAACTAGCATGGCACAACCGAACACGATCGACATGAAAATAGCATCCTATCAAAAACAACATCAGCAAACAAATTTATCGAGCGATCGAGGTTCGGGAACTATGATAGGTTTATCAACCAAATCTATTGAACTAAATCTAGAGCAAATCAATCAAAAATTAAGCAGCGCAGATGCTACAGAATTAGTTCGATGGTCGGCGGAAACCTTTGGTGATGGTTTAGTATTGAGCACTAGCTTCGGTATTCAAGCAGCAGTAATGTTGCATTTAGTTACTCAATTAGTCCCAGATATTCCCGTAATTTGGGTGGATACGGGCTATCTTCCCCCAGAAACTTATAAATTCGCCGAAGATTTAACCGAAAGATTGAAGCTCAATCTCAAAGTCTATCAATCGTCTATTTCTCCTGCACGCATGGAGGCTTTGCATGGCAAACTTTGGGAACAAAAAGACGTTGAAGCTCTTAACCACTACGATCGCATTAGGAAAGTTGAACCAATGCAACGAGCCTTAAAAGAACTAAAGGCAACGGCGTGGTTATCTGGATTGCGTAAAGATCAAACCGATCACCGTAAAAGCTTAGAACGAGTTGGCAAACAAGGAGAATATTACAAAATCCTGCCCATTCTCGCTTGGAATTCCAAACAAATTTATCAATATCTGACAGCTCACGATCTTCCTTATCATCCCTTCTTCGATCTTGGATACGTAACTGTTGGCGACTGGCATTCTAGCCGTCCTCTAACTATGGATGACACCAACGAACGCGACACTCGTTTTCACGGTTTAAAACAAGAATGTGGTTTACATTTACCCCAAACTCCAGAAGAAGCTCAAAGCCTAGATTCAAGTACTCTCTAGGGGTTAGGGATTAGGGGTTAGGGGTTAGGGATTAGGGTCTAGTACAAGAAGTCAGAAGTCATTCGTCAGAAGTCAGAAGTTTTTTACTCATTACTCATTACTCATTACTCATTACTCATTACTTCCCCTGCTCCCTGCTCCCTGCTCCCTACTCCCTCTACTGCGGTGCTACTTGAATTTCAACGGTTGCAGTAACTTCTGGGTGAAGTTTGATTTGGACTTGATAAATACCTGTCTTGTTGATTTCAGGAACGGTGATTCCTTTTCGATCGACCTCTTGTCCAGCCTTTTCTTTAATTACATCAGCGACATCTTGAGTCGTAACTGTACCAAAAATTGCTTCGCCTTCTCCAACTTGCTTGCGTATTGTCAGACGACCAATAGTATTTAATGCTACCTTGCGAGATTCTGCTTCTTGTTTTTCGGCAAGTAGTCTCTGTCTTTCTTTTTCTCGTCTAATTTCTACTTGTTTGAGAATCCCTGCTGTAGCTAGAGAAACCATACCTTTAGGAAGTAAATAATTACGGGCGTAACCTGGTGCAACTTCTACTAAGTCGCCAGCCTTACCTAATTTACCAATATTTTCATTTAGAACAACTTGAACGCGCTTTGCCATTTTCTCTCCAATTTGAATAGGGGTTAGGGATTAGGGTATAGGGTGTAGGGTGTAGGGGAAAAAGTAGGGGCAATCCCTTGTGGTTGCCATCTCTGTAGGAAGTAATGAGTAATAAGTAATGAGTAATGAGTTTTTTTACTTGCTACTTGCTACTTGCTACTTGCTACTTTTCTTCTGTCTCCTGCCTGCTGCCTTCTCTGCTCCTCTGCTCCCTTACTTAGGTTAAATACACAATCTATCATTATACGATATTTATCATCATCGTTATGACGGCAAGTTTGTGCTAGCAAAATTGTTTTTGGAGAATTCTCGATCGATTAAAGGTAGGCGTTTGTATTTTAAGTAGAAACCAACTACCATTAAAGCGGCGATTGCGACTGTTCCTAGACCCAGATAGCTAGGAACCCAAAACACAGCTTCGATATGATTGATTTGACCTGGTTCTAATTGCCAAATCAGGAGGTTTCCAAGTTTTTCTGCCCTCAAAGCATCGCTACTAATAAGGCTACGTCCGCCCCAAGGTGTACGCAATTGAAATTTAAGGTCGATTAAAGAACCAGGACTGACAATTAATTTACCTTGACTAGAAAGTACTCCTAACGCACGTAAATCGACATTTAAACTCAGGCGATCGCGCTCGAATAATAACAAATTTTTCTGATTTAAAGACATCTGGGAATTAAGTTGTACTAAATCCAAATTGCCTTTCGGTAAAGCTTTGAATTTAGTTGATGACTCTGGGTTGAAAAAACTGTTGAATTTCGCTGCCAATTCTTTACCATTGCCAAAAGGAATAGTAACAGTGATTTCTTGAGGAGAAGTTCGTTCGATCGAACCATGCAACGCTTGAGCGCGATTTTCAATACTAGATAGCCACTTTTTCGCTTCCGACTGATTGAAACTAGTAAACTGTTCGCCAATTTTAACGTATTGGACAATCTCACCTTTTTGTTGGTTGTCAAAATTTACGCCCACATCGTAACGCACACAACCAGTTAGAAAGGTTAAAAGTAAAAGAGCAAAAGATAATAGTAATTTGTTCATTGTTCATTGTTCATTGTTCATTGAAAAACAGGGAGCAGGGAGCAGAAGGCAGAAGAAAAGTACCAAGTAGGGGCGAATGGCATTCGCCCTTTCGTAGTAAGTAGCAAGTAAAAGGCAGGAAGTTTATTTGCTACTCGCTACTCGCTAC
>CAZJTL010000091.1:0-13839 GCA_964548905.1 uncultured bacterium
GACTTTATGTATAAGACAGGGAATTAATTTCCTGTCGGATCATAACTAGCAACTTAGGTTAGTAATAGTTTCCTCGATCTTTGACTGATAACTGATAGCTTATAGCTTATAACCTTAATCAAGTCTTAAATATTGATGAAACTTGATAACCAATAGCTGATAGCTGATAACTGAATCTGCTTTTCATTCCACTGAAGGCTTCGATCGGGATGACAAAAAGAGCGATCGCAAGTATAACCGATCGCTGTAGAGATAGGCTCGATTCCGCTTTTCTGTCAATAATGACAGTATCATGATCAAAGCCTTCTCTAAACACAACTCAATAAGTTAGTGAGGTGTTTTATGTCAGGAATGGCTACTTCAGTTAGCGCTAACGTTAGTAACTACAACGCTCGTTCTGTTTTGCTTGAGGTGAATGGTTTGTGCCATCAGAGTATCAGCAAAACCACCAATTACCAGATCAAAGTCCCTTACAATCGACTTTCACAAACAATTCAAAATTTGAGTCGTATGGGAGCTAAAGTTACCAAGGTTAAGATCGTACCTTATGGTTCTCTAGTTTTTAGTAGTTCACGAACCTTGAGCGATCGAACAGAAGTTAAAAAGCCACTAGTTCCAACTAATAGCGCTCAAATGGAAACTAAACCAGAATCAGTTTCAGCTAATAGCGCTCGGATGGCAACTAAATCAGAATCAGTGCCAGCTAAGCCTCACACACAAGTGAGACAACGATAGTGGTGATTGTTTGAAATGTGAGTAAGGCTGTTCCAGGTTATCTAAGATTGACAGAAACTAAGACTGCCAAAATTAATTTCCGAAATCTTAAGCTAGCCTGGTCAACAGCAAATACTGATTCATTTGGATTCTGTTTTAAAACTAGCTTTGATAAGAAACATCTGTTGTAATGGATATTACCGAATTTGTAAATCATTCTTTAGGTCGCTGGCGATCGCAACGCAGCGCCCATCATTTAGCGTTTAGTCATTACGAACAAGTTATTTCGACGATCGAGATTGAGAATTTAACAACAGACGATCCCAAAGTAATCGAACTGTGTAAAGCTCACGATATCGATCCTCAAATCATTGCTAGTCCTTTTCGCATGAGTTGGCAAGGTGAATCGGATTGGGAAGAAGAGGAAACTATTTCAGGAAGTACTGTTTTAGTTCCCGTTCCCGATTGCGAACAGCCCAAACAAGGAAGACTATTAAGAGAACAAGGTTATGCGGAGACGATCGCCTCAGTAGGCAATTATCATTTTACCGAAGACAATACCTTTGTCTTAATCACTCCCTACGAACGAGCGATGGCGGAAGAGAGAATCTGGTTTGCTACTCCCAATCTGCGTTTTCGAGTATCTCTAATCAAAACTAGCGCTGGTAGTGGCGTAACCACAGCGTCTTTTTCCTCTGAAATTCGTTCGATTAAAGACTAGGGATGAGAAAGCACAGAGGCAGAGAAGCATAGGAGGTAATGAACAATGAGCAATTAACAATGAACTATCAACAATTAAGAAACATTTTTTAAGAAAGACCATTTTAATAAATTGTTAATTCAGTTGCTTTTAATTGGACCATGGTAACACCAAAGCTAGATAACCAAACAAACAAGCAAGAGCTGCTTTTGTCTCTTGCGCGTTGGATGGCGGGGGAGTTTAGCAATCAAAAACAAGCTTTTGCCCAACCCCAAACTTTTGCTCATATTCGCGTATTTTTTCGTCCTTTACCTTTTGATTTTTTTGGAGGAATTGGTTTTTATTCCGAACAAGTTTATGACTACGATTTATGGAGTCCCTATCGTCAGGGAGTACATCAATTTATCGATCGGGGAGATGAGATTTATGTAGAAAACTATGGTCTTAAAGACCCAATTTTGTATGCTGGTTCTGGTAGAGATCGCTCGATTTTAGAAACAATTACTAACGATTGTATTGAGAGACGTTATCATTGCTCGATGATTTTTAAGAAGCAAGATAATCTCTTTTACGGTAGTGTCGAACCTGGCAATAATTGTCTGATCGAACGTAATGGTTTGATGACATATTTAGTCAGTGAAGTAGAACTATCAGAAAACACTTTTATCAGCCTAGATCGAGGCATGGACGTTAATACCCACGAACAAATCTGGGGTTCTAAAGCAGGAGCTTTAAGGTTTGAAAAACAAAAAAGCTTTGCTGATGAAGTCCCCAATTTATTAACAGAAATGTAATCATATCTAGGGCAAGAAGATCGTGTTTTTATCGGAGCTAAAATCAAGCATGTTGCCGCCAGTAGCTCGCAAGAAGATGCAATGCTGGATACGAAGTAGGCATCTCATTTGTTCGGGTCATTTTTTTATTTTTGAAACTTTAGAATATTCGACGATCGAACGCTTTGAAGAATGCGTGTCTAGTTTAGGCGGAAGTTTAATTTCTGTCGAACCAACTAAAAAAGTTTGGATTGGCAATCATCGTCAAGTCGTTCTCTATCAAGCAAAAGCTAGCTTACATACACCCAATCACGAATTAAAACAATATTGGATTAAATACGGTGGTTTTTATACGAGATTTGACGAAAGGAGCTGCTAGTTAATTAGGGATTAGGGCGTAGGGGCGGGTTTAGACGATAAGTTAATGGCTTCAACTCAAAAATCATCAGCAAAACCCGCCCTTACAAGGGGTTAGGGGTTAGGGATGAAAAGTTGTTATTAGAAATTGGAGATATTAAAAAATGGTTAGTAGTTTTGTAAATCCTGCGATCGGGAAAGCTTCTGTATTAGGTATTAGTTTATATGAAGACACTAAGCCGATCGAACTGTGGCATGGTTGTTCGGAGGAAGAACTAGAAACAGTCATTCAAGCAGTTTACAGGCAAGTTCTTGGCAATGCTTATGTGATGGAAAGTGAAAGATTAACCGTGCCAGAATCCCAGTTAAAAAGGGGTGAAATTAGCGTGCGCGAATTTGTCAGACAGGTTGCTAAATCAGAACTTTATCGATCGCGCTTTTTTGATAGTTGCCCTCGCTATCGCAGCATTGAACTTAATTTTAAGCATCTACTCGGTCGCGCTCCAGAAAGCTATCAAGAAATGATTGCTCATAGTGAAATTTTAGACCGAGATGGCTATGAAGCAGAAATCGATTCTTATTTAGATAGCGACGAATACCATGATGCTTTTGGCGAAAACTTCGTTCCTTTCTATCGAGGCTATAAAACCCAAGCGGGTAAAAATATGGTTGGTTTTACCTACTTATTTAAATTATTGCGCGGTGCTTCTAGTAGCGATAAAAACTTAACTCTAGGTAATTATTCTCGACTCAATAGCTCGATTATTGCCAAGGAACCAATTGGAATCGCCCCTCCTTCTGGTGCTGGTGTCACTGATGTCAATCAATTGTTAGCTTCTCTATTTAAACCCAAACCTGCTACACCAGATACTTCCGCAGCATCTTCTTATCCCTATTTCCAACAGTCTGTAGCACTGACAGATTTAGAACGTCAATCCCAACAGCAACAGGCTCAAATTGCTAACTTACAGCAACAACTAGCCGAATTACAACCAGTTGCTAATATTGGTGCAGCACACTTAAACCAATGGCAATCTTCTGGCGGTGAATCTTCTGGTGCTAATTTTACTCAAACTAGTTCACAGTCTCTACAAATGCAAGTGGAATCACAAAAACGAGAGATTGCCAACTTAGAACAAAGAATCGTCGAATTGAGAAGCTTAGCAGCGATCGGCGAAGCACGTTTAAACAAGTGGCGTAGTCGGGTGTTCTTTTAACTAGGGACTAGGGGTTAGGGATTAGGGGTTAGGGGTTAGGGATTAGGCTTTGCTTGGGAAAAAGGTTAAAGGGAAAAGGTCAACAACTCTATTTTCCATTCCCCTTTCCCCCTCTTCCTGCGGGGATGCTCCCCTGCCTCTCTGCCTCTCTGCCCCCCTCTACACCCCTACTTAACGCCCATTGTTATTCCCGCGCTCGGTAGTTGCTAAAACTTGAGCTGCAATTTTGTCAGGAACTTCTTGTAGGTGGTCGTATTCCCACTTAAAGAAGCCAACACCCATTGTTAGCGATCGCAACTCGATAATAAAGTTTTGCATCTCTGCTTGAGGTAAATAAGCGGAAACAGTATCCCAGTTTTTCCAGTCGTGAATACCTTCATAACCAAGAATTTGTCCCCGTCGTCCAGTTACTAGCTGTAGCACTTTAGAAGTAAATTCAGTAGGAGCAGACACTTGAATGGACACAATTGGCTCTAATAGTGTCGGTTCACACTTAGCCATTCCTTCTGTCATGGCAATCCGCGCCGCCTGTTTAAATGCCTGTTCCGAGCTATCTACCGAGTGGTAAGAGCCATTGGTCAGAGTAACATCCACATCAACGACAGGAAACCCTAGAGGACCATGTTCGAGATATTCTCTGACACCCATTTCTACACCAGGGATATATTGTTTGGGGACAACACCACCAACAATGGTTTCGTGGAAATGATAGCCTTCGCCACGAGAGAGAGGTTTAATATCTAAATAAACGTCTCCGAAAGCACCGTGTCCGCCGCTTTGGTGTTTGTAACGACCGTGAGAATTAGAAGCTTTGCGAATGGTTTCTTTGTAAGGTATCCGAGGTGAATGAGTACCCATCGGTAAGTTGTATTTACGACGCAAACGATCTAAGGCAACTTGTAGGTGAATTTCTCCTTGTCCCCAAAGAATTACCTCATGGGTATCGCCATGTTGTTCCCAATATAGAGACGGATCTTCTTCTAAAAGTTTACCTAAAGCCGAGCTGAGTTTTACTTCATCGTTACGGTTTTCAGGCGCGATCGCTAGAGCATAAACTGGCTTCATTATCTCTGCTTGTGGTAATTGTGCAACTTTACCATTAGCGTTAGTATTAGTAATTGTTGCCCCAGTTTGAATACCTTCAAGGCGACCAACTGCAACAATTTCTCCTGCTGAAGCGGAAGTAATCGATTCTTGCTGTTGTCCCATTAAGCGATAAATTCCACCAGCACGACTACCATTTAAACTCATGCCGTCTGTCAGTTGTCCCTGCCAAACTCTGACGAGAGAAAGTCGTCCACCTTGGGGAGTGTAATAGGTTTTGAGAACTTGTACGACTGTATCGCCATCACCAGTTGATGTTAGTCCGCGACGTTGACAAGTTACTGTTGGTTCGGGGGCTTCTTTAATTAAGGCATCAAGTAGAGGTAATATGCCATAATCTTCTTCAGCAATCCCTAAAAAGACGGGAACGATAAGATCGGCACTTAAATCTTGCTTTAAGTCTCGGAGGATTTCTTCTTGGGGAGGTTCGATATCTTCGATCAGTTCTTCTAAAAGGTGGTCGTCAAATTCAGCCAAAGTTTCTAACATTTCAGCGCGAGCCGCATGTTCTTCTTCTTTGAGGCGATCGGGCAAAGGAACAGGATCGGCAGGCGCACCTTTATGATAATGATAAGCTTGTTCGGTAATTAAATCGATATAACCGACTAAGTTGTCTCCTTGGCGGATGGGATATTGTTGTGGAACTAAAGGACGACTGGAAACTTCTTTGAGCGCTTGGAGAATTTCCATGAAATTGTCTTGCGATCGATCCATCTTATTGATGAAAACTAGATGGGGAATTTCCCAATCGTCTAAAAATTTAAATAGAGGTGCAAGAGTTAAAACGCGATCGATTACTGGTTCGCAAACAACGATCGCCGCACCAGCCCCAACCAAAGCATTGTAGGTTTCCTGAGCAAATTCGATCGAACCAGGACAATCGAGAAAAGCAAAATTAATGTCTTGATATTTGCTATAGGCTGACGATACTTCTACACTCATCTGGCGATCGCGTGCTTCTGGAGAGCTATCGCTGACTGTATTACCGTCTTTAATGCTGCCTTTGCGGGTAGTTGCTCCTGTAACGAATAATAAACTTTCTAGTAATGTCGTTTTCCCACTGGAATAGGGTCCGACAATTGCCACATTACGGGTGTTTTCTACAAGTTTGTCGTTCATATTTTTTGACCCCTTAAAGAAGAAATTTATATCCCTATTCTTGAGAGAATAACTCTTCCTGGTATCGATAACGACAAAAATGCAACTTCTTTTAAGGTATCAGCTTTAGTTTAGTTAAGTTAAATAAACAAAAATTAACTAATAAGAATTGAGTTGAATAAAAGTTTTCAATATGTAAACCAAGAACGGTTTGGTACATCACAGATAAATATCTAAGTGTCATTCTGAACGAAACGATAGTGGAGTGACGAACCTCCTTCTCTTCAGCGATCGCATTCTCAGATGCTTCATCCTCAATGATTAGTCTTGCCTCGTCACTTCAAGTTACAAGCGCGGCTTGGTGCATGACCAAATAGTACCATTTAATAGTACTATAATAAAATGAATCGAAAACAGCGCAATACCTATGATGCTCTTTTTGCTGAACCAATTCGTCGCAATATTGCTTGGAGCGATGTAGTATCTTTAATTAAAGCTTTAGGAGGTCGAGTAATTCAAGGAGATGGTTCTAGAGTTCGTTTCGATTTGAACGGCGTTTCCCTAAATATTCACTCCCCTCATCCTCAAAAAGAGTTAAAACGTTATCAAGTTAAAGCAGTTAGAGATTTCTTACTTAATGCTGAAATTGAGCTATGAATTACAAAGGATATAAAGCAATTGTTGAATACGATGAGCAAGATCGATTATTTGTAGGTCGAGTTATCAATACCCTTGATGTGATTGCATTTGATGGCTCATCGGTAGAAGAACTAGAAAGTTCTTTCCACGCTGCTGTTGATGAATATTTAGAAGATTGCCGCACTTCTGGAAAAACACCAGATAAACCCTTTTCTGGTCGCTTTAATCTTCGTATCTCTCCAGATTTACATCGCCAAGCGGCGGCAAAAGCAGAAAAAGAAGGGATTAGTTTGAATACTTTAGTTGAAAAAGCACTCCAAAACGTCCTGTAAATATCCATGTGTCATTCCAAACCCTTCGCGATCGCTTAAGGGTAAACTCCCCGATCGTGGAGTGAAAAATCTTTAGGTGCATTAGGATAAAAGAATCAATCATCAATTTTGAAAAAAGCTGGTAAAAAAAGTGAAAGTTGTTTTTATCGCGGCTTGGTGCATGACAATAAAATTATGTCCAAAAACAAAAAACCCGCGCTGCGGCGGGTCGATATTGTTTCAAGATACAACTTACTCAGAGTTTAAATCGGTAAATTAAACTGCTGAGAGGTTAATACAATGCTTAGTCGTCAGAACGCAATTGTAGAGAATATTTTTTCTTGTTACCACTTTGTAGTCCAGATCCACCTGAAGTAGAAGTAGTACTAGAAGCAGTAGGACCACCTGAACCAGTAGACGGCTCGATTACGCTTACTTCAATGGTTGTGTTTTCCGTTAAAGTTGGTTTTGTTCCTTTGTCGTCAGGACTACTCAAATCTACAGTCACCTCACCATCACTACCAACTAGCTTGGTATAAATAGCATCAGGTGTTCCATCATTGTTGGTATCTACTGCGACGATTACAGTACTACCAGCTTTAGCTACAGCAACAAAAGTTGGGTTAGTTTGGCTAACAGGTACAACCGATTCGCTATCAACAACTGTAGCTGAGGAGATAGATAATTCTGGGGGATGTATAGTGACAACCTGTGCAACTTCTGCTTTGTTTCCGTATTTATCTTCAGTTGTTACAGTTACTTTAACCCGATCTCCATCTTGTAAAGTGGGTTTGCTGCCAGTTGCAGGTGTGCTAGTTTCTAAATTGACCATCCATTTGCCGTCAGAACCCACAGTAGGTTTGTAGGTAGTCTCAACACTACCATCATTATCTTTATCAATTTTCACCGTCACAGTGCTACCAGAGTCAGCAGTACCTTTAATGCTTGGAGTGGTATCTCCGTCGTAAGCGATCTCATCAATATTGACCTTTGGAGAGGTGTCGATTTTGAGTGTCGTTGAAGTAACATTACTCTTATTACTAGCAGCATCAGTAGCTGTAACAGTTACAGTTTGACTTCCTTGTGGAACTGAGTCTTGAGGTTTAATCGACCTTAAATCGAGTTCCCATTTACCAGTTGCATCAGCACTAGCTTGATAAGTAGAAGCAGTACCGACTTTGATAGTAATAATGCTATTTGGTTCTGCTGTACCACTAATTACTGGTGTTGAGGTATTAGGATCGGAAGATTGAGCAATAACAGGCGAATTAGGGGCTTTTGTATCGATACGCAAGGTTTGTTTAACTGGTGCGCTTTGACGACCTTCAGAGTCTGTAGCAGTAACCGTTACTATAGCTGTATCACCATTGCTTAAATCTGGAATAACACCAGTAGTTGGAGGCTTGCTTAAGTCTATAGTCCAAAGACCATCTGCGCCAACATCTTTTATGTAGGTAGCATCATTAGTAGTATCAATTGTGCCATCTTTATTAGTATCTACTTCTACTTTAACTTTTTTAGCACCAGAAGTTGTACCGCCAAGACTAGGAGAGCTACCGTTAATTAACGGAGTAACATCATTAGTAGTAGGACGTGAATCGATAGTTGCAACTACTGGATGGAAAGCCATCGTAGTTTGAATTTTAAAGTTAGAAGCTGTTTTGTGTCTTTCGGCAAAGAAGATGTCGAAGTCATAAGTTTGTCCCTCTGTTAAATTAAGAGTGTCAAGATTAATGCTTTTAGTCTGTTCGCCATGAACTCCACCTAAATCTACAACTAACTTGTTGTTAATAAATACCCACACATCGTCATCACCTTTAAATTCAAATGTTTGACCTGGTTTGTAAGTGAATTTAGTGTGTAGTTCGTAAGTAAAGTGATAGTTGTGAACTGGAGTTCCTGGGGTATTACCAAAAAGCTTACCGTCTAAGATAAAGAAATTGGCGTTGTAATATGTATACTTTCCTTGAGCGTCTTTTGTCAGCGTGATAGGAACTGTCATAGTTTGATTCACACCTGGTACATCTCGATACCACTGATCGAAACTAGTTTTCCCAGTGATAGTTTTAGATTTTGGACTTCTTGCCTCATTAAAAACAGGTTTTTTATCTGTACCCAAAGTTGGTATAACAAGATTTGTTTCTGTGGCAATTGTGCCTTCAAAATCTGAATGTCCGCCTGTTTCGTTTTTCCCTTTAAAATCTCTAGCCGTGCCTTGTAGAATAATTTGAGCAGGCATGTCGGTGACAGATGGAGTGCCACTACTGCCACTACTGCCACTACTGCCACTACTGCCACTACTGCCACTGCTGCCACTGCTGCTACTGCTGCCACTGCTGCCACTACTGCTACTACTGCTACTGCTGCCTAGATAGCTGCTGATAGAAGTACGATTACCAGCTAAGACACTGCCGCAAGTAGCGTCAGTTTCGTTACTCTTCTGAGCTCCATCATGTAGAACAAAATCGCCATGATGATCTTCGTGGGTTTTTACAGCATTGACGCTAATTTCAATAATATTGAAGGGATTAGTGCTACTTGATGTATTGTGGCAAATAGTAACTTTATCATTACCTGCTGAAGCTTGTTGAGCAAAAAATACTGGAGTAATAGCAGAAAAAATACCAGTAACAGTAGCGATCACAATTAAGTTATTAAGCTGTTTATTTCGCATATTCTTATGAGTCGTATTGAGTTGTATCCGTCAAATTGAGTTTATTGAAAGCAGTAAAATAAGAGTTCTTTTAAAGGTATTTTTCTGCCTTCTGTTACGGAGTATATGCGAGTTTTAAAAGGTTCTACATCAGTATTTGCCTCACAAAAATATCGTGAACTTTTATGAGGATAAAAACCCAATTTTTGTTGAAAGTACTGTGTTTTATGCGTGAGAGATGGCGATCGTTTTTGAAGAGACAATCGGTATTATTAGGAAATCAGAAAAATTATTTAGATAAATATACTGAGAAATGTTCATTGTTCATTGTTCATTGCAAAACAGGGAGTAGGGAGCACAGGCAGCAGGCAGCAGGTTTTTAATTGCGAATTGTCCCCTGCCCCCCTGCTCCCCTGCATATTTTCCCCTACACCCCACACCCTACACCCTACACCCCACAGCCTACACCCCACACCCTATCTAACCCCTAGCCCCTAATTACTACAAACTTTCTCAAGCAATTCCTGATGTAATAAAGCGCGATCGGTTAACGACTCTATTTGTGAAAGATCTAGAGGTGAACTATTAGCGTAATGTTCTATCCAAGTGGTGCTAATTTGGTGAGAATCTTCTGGTAATTCTTCTAATTCATAGCCAGGTAAATTTAATGCTGACATCAATTGACTGACTTTCGGATCGTAACTGAGAGCAAAACAATTACATGCTTCTGCTGCTGCCATAATCAGACTATGAAAGCGCATTCCGATCGCCATTTCTACTCCTTTAAATAATCCTTTTAATTCTCTAGGATCTTCTAAGGAAATAATTTGATGTGCGCCTGGAAGTTGAGAAGCAATTGACTCCGCGATCGCCCGATCGTGAGAAACTTGAAAAGGTACTAGTAAAATACAAGTTTGAGTTGCTTTTTGAAAATCGACTAAGGCTTGAGTTAAAGTTGCAAGGCGTTTTGGAGTTAGTTGAGGATGAGGACGCAAACAAACAGCTACTCTTGGTGCTGGTAAATCCCAAATACCTTTGACTGGTTTGGTTTCTAACGCCCAGACTGGATCGGGTGCTAAAATAAAGGGAATTTGCCAATTAGCAACTAATTCTGCTGAAGCATTATCGCGGACACTTACTCCAGCACAACCCTGCAAGACTTGTTTAGTAATCCAACGAGTTTGTGGATATTTGAGAGGACCGATTCCTTGCGCCCAGGCGATCGTTTTTAGACCTTTTTGTTGGGCTAATGCCATTAAACCAGTGTAATAGAAAGGGCTAGCAAAACTAGTAACATCTTGGATTAAACTACCACCACCCCAGATTAAGAAATCGGAATGACGCAAAGCTTTAAGAATAGGAAAAGCAGAGGCGCGATCGCAACTTTCTACACCGTATCTTTGTTTAGTTTGTGCTGGATTTCCTGAAAGGACAATCGGTTTAATCTGTTCTGGCAACATTTGCAGCAGAGACAACAATAACGCTTCATCTCCACCGTTTCCTTTTCCATAATACCCACAAATTACCGCCCATTTGTTACTCATATTTTATGCTACCGCGATCGATTTTGCTTATCTTTTGCCTAGTCTGGATCTCGATCGGGGAATTTGTCTAGTGCTAAATCTCAACTAAATTTCAATATTTACAACTTTAATAGCAAACTTCAAAGATTTTTTATTGAAAGTACTAGCTATTTAATAAGACAATAATAAGTGTCTAAACAAGATTAATTACACATTTGATTTTTTCTATTGCCTATTGCCTATTGCCTATTGCCTGTCTCAACTAGGGAATTAATTGTGCGTAACTACTTAATTGTTTGCTGCATTCGTTATGAATAAACTTATCAAGTGTTTCTTTTGTAAAAATCAAATCTATTTACCTCTACAAGAACAAATTCAAACTAGAGAACTTCAGCTTATTTGTTCTCGATGTCGCAGTCATTATTGTGTTGGTTCTTATCTAAACGAACGTTGTGAGTCAAACTTATCAGCAACAAAAGCAAATCGTAAGAATAATAAAACTATTTATCAAAGAAATTATCATTTAAGAATTAGTAACGAGCTTGAACAACATCTTCCCTTAGAATTTTCATCAACGGGAGAAACTGAAAAGTTTTTGGCTTTACCTGGCGATCGCCTGCTGCTTATCCATGTTATTGATCGCGATCTAAAACGCAAGCTAATCTGGATTGGCAATCTAACAACGGATCGTTGCTATCAAATTTTCTCTCCCCAGCGACAGGCATTAGCTAAGGGATGGCGTGCAACGCTAGTAACAGGGATTATCTTTGGTGTAGCGCTTGGTATTTTTGCGATTAACCGTTTTAATGTTCTACAGACATTAACTTTCTACAGCACTCTTCCCTTTTCTGTGGGTATTGGTGCAGGTGTATATCGATGGCAACAGCAGAGATACAAGCTAACAGAAACAAAAGAGATTAATAGATTATCTAGCGAACAACAGTATCTCAAACAAATTCAATTGCTGCAAGAACGTTCCTTGAAACTAAAAACCGAATTATCGGGAGAACAAGGTTCGCTCGATCGCTTGGTAGGTTTGAAGCAAAAGCTAAGTACCATCAATCTCCCTGCTTACGGACATAGAATTGAGGTTTTACAAAGAGCGATCTCGGTGATTAAAGAAAGACTTCAAGTCGGTGAAACTTTACTAGCTCAATATCAACAGTTAATGACTATCTATGGAATTGAGTTCGATTCTTCAATTCTAACTGAAGAATTACCAGACCTCGATCGCGATCGAGTTAGTTTGCTCGATAAAGTTAGAGAACTAGAAAAACTAGAAGAGCAAAAGGAAGATCTCTCAATTGCTTTGCAATCTCTTCATTCGATCGATTTAAACTAAATGCTCACCAACCTTCTTCAAAACTGTCTCTCTTGCATGAGTGCCTTTAATAAAAAATTATTGCCTAGTGAAGACTATATATGCCATGATAATAATTTGTGTGTAAATTCCAATCAACTTTTTAGTTGTTCAAAATGAAACTATGGCAAGCAAGAAGGGTGCCCGTCTCGTTATCACTTTAGAATGTACAGAGTGCCGCAGCAATCCTAGTAAGCGCTCACCTGGTGTTTCTCGTTATACAACGATGAAGAACCGCCGCAACACGACAGAGAGATTAGAACTGAAAAAGTTCTGCACTCACTGTAACAAACATACCGTCCACAAAGAAATTAAATAAAACATTTTCTTTGCATTTTCACAATAGTTAAAAAAAGTCAAAGAGTAATTTATGGCATATTATCGCAAACGCCTTTCTCCCATCAAACCAAGCGAACCTATCGACTATAAAGATGTGGAATTATTGCGTAAATTTATTACTGAGAGAGGCAAAATTTTACCTCGTCGCATCACTGGTTTAACCGCACAGCAACAAAGAGATTTAACCGAAGCAGTCAAAAGAGCGCGTCTGGTTGCTTTGTTACCTTTCATCAACAAGGAAGGATAGACTAGTAATATATAGTCAAGTAAATGTTAAAGCACAAAGTTGGTGGAAAAAGGAACGCTGATCGAATTCAGGGTTCAAAGTGAGCGTCGTCTTGCTGTCGTTGAACGACCTGAAGGAAAAAAAGATTGGATTGTCATAGATGAGGGGGGTCAGCAACACAAACTGCGCCCTCAACGATTTGAGTATGAGATTGCTGGCGGGCCTTATAAACCAGCCGATATATCCAGCTTTGCCAAAGGCGTACAGTCTTATATTGACCCTTCTAATTTAGAAGTAGCTTGGGAAATATTAGTAGAAAGTGGAGAAAATGTTACTCCAAAAGAGTTAGCGGAACTATTATTTTCTGAGCAAACTCCTCTACTCTGCTATGCAGCCCATATTCTTTTAAGTCAGGACAAAATTTATTTTAAGAAAAAAGGGGACGTATACGAGCCTCGTCCTGTTGCGGTGGTAGAAGAAATCAAGCACCAATTGCAGGTTGAAGAACAACGCCATCGAGAGAAGGAAGAATTTGCCACTCATCTGCAACAAGCTTTAGCAGGAGAGGAAGTAGAATGGTCGATCGGCGATCGCGATCGCCTAGAAACATTAGAAAAGTATATTATTCAGCCAGAGGGAAATAATCGAGCAGCACAGGATATACTGGCATTGCTAGGAAGAATGCAAACTCCTGAAACCGCATTGGAATTGCTTGTAGATTTGAAGTGGTGGAGTAAACACGAAAACTTATTTCTACGTCGCAGTTCTTATCCATTAAATTTTCCTAAAAAGGTAGTTGATTTGGCGCAATCATGTTTGAAGTCT
>CAZJTL010000091.1:13849-18734 GCA_964548905.1 uncultured bacterium
AGAGCGATCGCGGCGATAAGCGTCTCGATCTAACTCACCTGAAGGTATACACTATCGACGACGAAAGTACTGAAGAAATCGACGATGGTTTGAGTATTGAGTATTTAGGTGAAGGAAATTCGCCTCGGATCTGGATTCATATAGCCGATCCAACTCACTTAGTTGTCCCTGGAGACGAACTAGATTTAGAAGCGCGTCGTCGTAGTACCAGTCTATACTTACCCACGGGCATGATTTCCATGTTTCCTCCCGAACTAGCTACTGGTCCGATGAGCTTGGTTCAAGGTCAAGTTTGCCCTGCTTTAAGTTTTAGCGTCATCCTCGATGAAATTGGTACAGTTAAAGAATATAGCATTCATGCAACGTTAATTAAGCCTACCTATCGTCTCACTTACATTGATGTTGACGAAATGCTAGAATTTGGCGTTCAAGCCGAACCAGAAATTGCCGAGCTAGCAACTTGGGCGCGACGAAGACAAAAATGGAGACGTTCTCAAGGCTCGATCGATATTCAAATGCCAGAGGCAATTATTAAAGTTAAGGATGACGAAGAAATTGTCATTGAACTTTTAGAAATTTCTGGCTCTCGCCAACTAGTTGCAGAAATGATGATTTTAGCTGGTGAGGTGGCGGGTAGATATTGTCGAGATAATAATCTATCAGTACCGTTTCGGAGTCAACCTCAACCAGAATTACCATCAGAAGAAGAACTAATTTTACTTCCAGCAGGACCAGTAAGAGCCTGTGCTTTACGTCGTTGTATGCCACGTAGCGAACTGGGCATTACTCCTGCTCGTCATGCTAGCCTTGCTTTAGACGCTTATACTCAAGTAACCTCGCCTATTCGCCGTTATACTGATTTGCTGGCACATTTTCAGCTCAAAGCACATTTACGAGGAGAATCGTTACCTTTTACTGCTGAAGAACTACAACAAATCATTTACAGTGTTGCTAATTCAGCTTACGAAGCTACTTTGGTAGAGCGTCAAACTAACCGTTACTGGGGGTTAGAATATTTACGGCGCAATGCTCATGAAGTCTGGCAAGTTTTAGTGTTGAGATGGCTGCGGGAAGATGAAAATTTAGGATTGATTTTGCTCGAAGATCTAGGTTTAGAATTACCCCATCGGTTTGAGCGTTCCGTTGCTTTAGGCGATCGCCTGGAAGTTCAAGTTACTCGTTCCGACCCCCATCGAGATGAAATTCGTTTTCGCGAGAAACTTCCCTCTTCATCTGCACAAGCAACTGAACTTTTAGAAGGTTAAAGAGAGCGAAGGCTGGAGGCGATTTGGAGCAGAAGGTTAATCAACCTCCTGTAACTCAAATACGGAAAACCGTATTTTACTGAGATACACCGCTAGCCTAGAATAAAAATTAAATAGAATAACTAACACAGCATCACTTAATCAAAAAATCATTAATCAAGTAAACAGAAATGGGGTTCTTTGACTCAGACGTAGTTCAACAAGAAGCGAAAAAGTTGTTTGAAGACTATCAATCCCTGATGCAATTGGGTGGCGAATACGGCAAATTCGATCGCGAGGGTAAAAAGATCTTCATTGACCGAATGGAAGAGTTAATGGAGCGTTATCAAATATTCATGAAACGCTTTGAACTCTCCGAAGATTTTATGGCACAAATGACAGTGCAGCAGTTAAAAACACAACTAGGTCAGTTTGGCATTACTCCACAGCAAATGTTCGAGCAAATGCATGTAACTTTAGAGCGGATGAAATCGGAAATAGAGAAGTAATAAGTAGCAAGTAGCAAGTAGCAAGTAAAAAAACTTGTTTACTTTAGACTTTAGACTTTAATTACCTTCTGCCTTCTGCCTCCTGCCTTCTTAAATTAGGGACGAGGGCGAGGAAAATTTGAAGGTGAAGGAAACTGCAAAACTGGCTCGTTAGCATGGGCGTTGAGCATAAATTTGCGCCAGATTGGGGCTGCATAGCTACCCCCAGTAACACCTTTGCCTAAGCTGCGGTAGTCATCGTTACCTACCCAAACTGCTGTTGCCAACTGCGGTGTATAACCGACAAACCAAACATCTCTCTCGGAAGAAGTAGTACCCGTCTTACCCGCCGCAGGACGACCGAGTGCTGCATTCTTGGCAGTACCTTCTTCAATTACTGCCTTAAGAGAACTGGTTAGAGATGCAGTCGCCCAAGGGTCGAGAATTAGTTGTGGTTTGGGTCTGTTATCTAGTAATATATTGCCTCTACTATCTGTTACTTGCATGATAACTGAAGGTTCGGAATGCCAACCATTGCTAGCAAAAGTAGCATAAGCACCAGCCATTTCTAAAGGCGTTACGCCCATGGAACCTAAAGGTAAAGAAATAACGGGAATTAGAGGGCTTTTAATGCCTAGTGATCGACAAACTTCAATCACTTTATCCATCCCTACCGATCTACCAATTTTAACCGCAGGAACATTTTGCGATCTGGCAATTGCTGTTCTAACCGACATCGCTCCAGAATACTTACCGCCATAGTTTTTGGGAGAATAATAACCCGAAGGAACTCGATAGCTGACAGGCGCATCCACAACAGTTGAGTAAGGTGTAAATCTACCGCTGGCAAAAGCAGTATAGTAAACAAAAGGTTTAAAAGATGAACCTGGTTGTCTTTGGGCTTGAGTAGCTCGGTTGAACTGACTTTGCTTGTAGTCGATACCTCCTACCAGAGCTTTAACAAAATGAGTGCGAGGATCGACAGCAACTAAAGCTACTTGATCGGCGCGAACTCCCCAACTACGTAAATTCTGATAGCCTTGAGCAACGACTCCCTCTGCCATTTTTTGGAAATCATAGTCGATCGTTGTTTGAATACGCATTCCGCCTTGAATGACTTTATCCTTACCAAATTTTTGATATAGCTCTCTTACTACTGCTTCTGTGATGAAAGGTGATTTACTGCCTTGCCAAGCACTCGGTTTACCAAATTTTAATTCGGTGTTGAGAGCAGCAGTTTTTTGTTCGGCACTAATCCAGCCAAGCTCTTCCATACGATTGAGAACAAGAGTTTGTCGCCTTTTCATTTCTTGGCGATTAACAAAGGGGCTGTATTGTTCTGGCGCTTGAATTAGCCCTGCCATAACTGCTGATTCAGCAAGATTTAATTGGGAAGCAGGTTTATTAAAATAGCTTTGAGCCGCAGTTTGTACCCCATAGTTGTTATGACCCCAATAAATATTATTGAAGTACATCTCTAAAATTTCATTTTTGTCAAAAACTTCTTCCAATCTTACTGCCAAGATTACTTCTGCGAGTTTACGAGTAACGGTACGTTCGCGAGATAAAAAGAGGTTTTTGACTAACTGCATAGTTAAGGTAGAAGCACCCTGAGAAACTCCGCCTTTTTGCCAGTTAGCCATAGAAGCGCGACCGATGCTGTAGAGGTTAACGCCGTGATGCTGATAAAAATGACTATCTTCGATCGCAATTACAGCTCTTTTAAGGTCGGGTGATACTTGATCGAGAGCAACTACTTCTCTGTGGGTTTCGCCATGAAGACTCGCTAGCATTTTGCCTTTGATATCGTAGATATAGCTTGTCTCAGATGGCACGTAGTGGCGCAGCATTCTAACGTCAGGAAGATTGCGAAAACTAATTGCTAATCCCACTAATCCACCAGCGACGATCGAACTAGTTACCATGGCAATTCCCAGAATTGTCCCTCCTGCCGATCTGGTAACTCCTGCCAGAAATGAAACAGGAGGGTTCGGTTTTGTTTCTGTTTGTTTTGATTTAGCTGTCTTAGAAGACACGATGTTTTAACTTCCTCTGGTAGAGACTGAAATTTAAGTAGTGCTAAGAGATTAAGGCTGTCAATTTAATTTATAGTTACTTTGAATCTAGGGTCTGAATTACCCCACAAGTTTAGATTTCCCAAATTCTCGCTAATACATAAAGCTCTATATTAATCGAAATCGATCGCCATCTTAGGTAACGCTGAAGCTGAAGGAATTTCTAGGGTAGGTGCAAAAGCAACGAATACAAATACAATACTACCTTGATATTTTTAGAATCTTAATTTAAGATAAAAATGGGAAATGTTAATCGGCATCATCGTAAAAACTTTTCAAAAACGCCAATCCCAACTAACTCGGAATTCATGGCTTTATCGCTATCTTCGCGATGGTAAGTCTTTAGTTTTGCTAAACTGGCTCAAAAGCTTGACATGGAAATATAGTCAGACACCCAGAATTCCCGGTCAATGTCCACCATATGTTTCTTACAAAAAAGGTATTTTTGTTTGTTTTATAACATTAATCAGTTTTTTTGCAGAACTTTAAATTTAATTTTGTCCAACTACTTAGCTAAATAATCAACATGACTGAACAGCAAAATACTATGCAAAAAGCCTTGGCAATATTACAAAAAAATCAGAATGAATGGTTAAAAAATAATCAGCCAGAAGAAGTACTTTACAAACATATAATTCATACTTCCAGAGTAGAACAAATACTCGACTACACAGCTAAAATTCAAGGCAAGGTGCTTGATATTGGCTGTTTTGATGGCTATATTACCGAACAAATAGTTAAACAGGGTGACAAAGAAGTCATCGGTATGGATCGCTGGGAAGAAGCTATGCAAATTACTCGTTCTAGAGGGATTAAAACTGTTTGGGGCGATATGGACGATCCCAACATGCCTTTTGCTGACAACTATTTTGATTGTGTCGTAGCTGCGGATGTTTTAAATTCTGTCTTCGATCCCGATGCAGTGATGGAAGAAATAACTCGTGTTTTAAAGCCAAAAGGTAAGCTCATTATTACAGTCCCCAATCTTGCCTCTAGTGGTAATCGTTTGCTCATGCTGCTCGGCTTTGCTCCCTATAATCTACAAGTACGAGCGCGTACTGGTGCAGGACATCTCAGA
>CAZJTL010000092.1:0-18581 GCA_964548905.1 uncultured bacterium
TGCGGTAGCAAGTAGTGTGGATGAAGCAGGAAAATCTCAAGGTGACTTGGGAATCCCCCACCTCAAAATCAACGAGTGTAACGAGTTAATTTAGGTGGGGGAGGATGTCAATCTCCTTCGCTAAAAATTCAGCTAACTGCGTTTCAATTTGTGTTTTGACAATTTGACGGTATTCTAAAAAATGTTCGTTATGGGCGCACAGTGTCAAATAATGTTCCCAGACACCTGGATTATTTTTAACAATACTGAAAAGGTGATGCCAGAATTTCCAGCGAGTTTTACGTTTGATTCCTTGTCGCCAAATGACAATAGCCAAAGCACGTATATCTACCCAAGCTGAAATTTTAGAGGGTGGGTGACATTTAGGTGCGCCTAGTTTTAAAAAACACCGATGAACGCGGTCTAAATATTGTTCGGGGTCATATAATTGCCAAAACGCCTCTATATATTCTCTGGCAATATCTTCCAGAGGACGAGTAGGAATAAAATTCATCAAAGTAGTTTGGTTAATATTGCCATCTTGGCGATCGCGCAAACGTCCTTCTTTTTCTAAACGATGCCAGAGGGCAGTATTAGGCAATGCTTGTAGCATAGCAAAAGTTGTGGTGGGAATGGCAGCTTCCTCAGCAAAACGAATAATGCGATCGCCAGCGCCTTTTTTCTCGCCGTCAAAACCAATGATAAAACCAGCCATAGGACGCAAACCAGTGGCGATAATCTTATTTACCGCTTCAGTTAGAGATCCGCGAGTATTTTGGAATTTTTTGGTTAGTTCTAAACTATCTTCATCTGGGGTTTCAATACCTATAAAAACCGCATCAAAATAGCATTCCACCATCAATTCCATCAATTCTGAATCGTTGGCTAAATCGATCGATGCTTCGGTATTAAAGCGGAAAGGATATTGATGTTCCGCTTGCCAAACTTTTAATTCTTGCAATAGTAATTTGACGTTGCGTTTGTTGCCAATAAAATTGTCATCAACCATAAAGACACCACGTCGCCAACCCAGTTGATAGAGATAATCTAATTCTTTCAATAGTTGTGCGGGTGCTTTGGTGCGAGGTTTGCGTCCATAGAGAACAATGATGTCACAGAATTCACACTGGAAGGGACACCCCCTAGAAAACTGAATTGACATCGAGTCATAAGCATCTAGCTCTAATAGATCGTATCGAGGAATGGGAGTGATGGTTACATCGGGTTTTTCTGTAGCGCGGAAAGTCCCACTAGTTGCACCTCGTTGGATCGCTTCAACAAACATGGGGAGAGTAATTTCCCCCTCATCTAAAATAAGAAAATCGACACCAGCACCTGTAACTTCTTCGGGAACAGATGTAGCGTAAGGACCACCTACTGCTACTAATTTACCTCTTTGTTTGGCTGCTCTAACCTGGTCGAGTAAATCGTCTTTCTGTACGATCATGCCCGAAATAATTACCAGATCTGCCCATTCCCATTCTGCTTCTGTAACTTGACGAATATTGCGATCGACCAGTTTAAATTCCCATTCTTGCGGCAAAATCGCCGCCACAGTAATTAACCCCAAAGGTGGTAACAACACTTTGCGATTAACTAGTTCGAGAATCTTTTCATAAGACCAAAAGGTAGGAGGAAAAATCGGATAAATTAATAAAGCTCGCATTTTTTTGGTGCTTGTGGTTAAGTTTTTGTCATTGTAGCTCTATTAAGTCGCTTGCTGCCCTTTTCCACTAGCTCTGTTAATTAGTAGTAACCTTATTTCCTTCTGCCTCCTGCTCCCCTGCTCCCCTGCTCCCTGCTCCCTGCTCCCTGCTCCCTGCTCCCTGCTCCCTGCCTCCTAAAGTACCCTCAAAATACTAGGAATACTATCGATCGCACTAGTGTTACGAATTTCTTGCAATGCCTCTCGGAAATTGCCTTCGCGCACGTCATGAGTAACTACAACTATTTCTGCTAAGTCATTTTGAAAGCCAATTTGTACGATCGATTCCAAGCTGACTTGATATTTACCAAAACAAGTACCAATTTGACCGATCACACCAGGAACATCCTTGCAGAGAAAACGGACGTAAAAGCGAGTAACCAACTCGGAGATTGGCATCACCTGACAATAATGCTGATGAGAACAACTGTAGACGGGGTCGAGTTTCTTGTCTGCACCGCTACTAGTGAGAATGCCCACAATATTTAAAATATCAGAAACCACCGCGCTGGCAGTAGGTCCGGCACCAGCGCCAGGACCAAAAAACATCACTTGTCCTAGTGGTTCTCCTTCCACCAAAATCGCGTTATAAACGCCATTAATGCTGGCTAAAGGATGGTCTTTAGCAACCAAGGTCGGATGGACTCGCAATTGCAATTCGTCAGTAGTATTTTCTTTGATTCGCTGGGCGATCGCCAGTAATTTAATCACAAACCCTAACTTATCTGAATAACTGATATCTGCGGCGCTAACTTGGCGAATCCCTTCACAATAAACATCTTCCCGTTTCACTCTTCCCCCAAAGGCGATCGAAGCGAGGATAGAGATTTTATCGGCTGCATCCCAACCATCCACATCTGCGGTAGGATCGGCTTCAGCATAACCTAATTTCTGTGCTTGCGCGAGTACCGCATCGAAATCGGCACCCTTTTGGGTCATTTGCGTCAAAATGTAGTTAGTAGTTCCATTAACGATACCCAGTACATTGTTAATGCGATTGACTACTAAAGATTGTTTGAGGGGTTTAATCGCGGGAATTCCTCCACCTACAGAAGCCTCTAAAAAGACATAAACTCCTGCTTGATTGGCGGCGGTGTAGATTTCGTCTCCATGACGAGCAATGACAGCTTTATTGGCAGTAACTATATGTTTGCCAGCAGCGATCGCTTTAAGGATCAACGATCGCGCTGGTTCGATTCCACCTAAAACTTCAACTACAATATCAATATCGGGATCGGTGACAATTGCCTCTAAATCTGTGGTTAAGGCTTCTGGAGGTAAGTTAATTGTTCTGGGTTTATCGAGCGATCGCACCCCTACTTTTTTGATGCTAACTTCTTCGAGCAGGTGATGACGACCAGATGGGCTGAGTAAAATTTCTGCCGTACCTGTGCCTACAGTGCCTAATCCTAATAATCCGATATGATATACCACTATCTTTCGCCCCGATCGAAACATCAAACTAATTTTTAATTCTAATGCCGAGGTGCATACATAATCACTAAAACACCCAGAAGCGCAATCCATCCTCCCAACCAATCATACTTGTCAGGAGCAACGCGATCGACAAGCCAACCCCACAGAATCGATAACACGATAAATATACCGCCGTAAGCAGCATAAGCACGACCAAAATTAGCGGGTTGCAATGTTGGCACTACACCGTAAATTGCCAGAATAACTATCCCAAGAATAGCTAGCCAAGCACTCTTTCCCTCGCGCAGCCATAGCCAAAACAAATAGCCGCCACCAATTTCGCATAATCCAGCAATTACAAAAAATAATAAAGATTGAATCATTAAATCTTTGACAAAAATTCCTAATCCCTAGTCTCTATCATGGCATCCATGAAAAATAAGAGTGGGTTGAGATTTTTGTAATTGGAATTCACAATAGCGATCGCAATCGACGATAAATTTATGAGTTAATGTCGGGCTAAAAACTACTGTGGCTTGTCCCTGTAGACGGGGCTTTTAAAGTGGCGAACTAAATTCGCCACACAGCCCCTCATGAAAGCGCGACCAATATTATAACGGAGCGACAGCGACAACAATACTTAACTAAAATCAGATAGTTTAGATAAATTAATGGTATATTGTTTTGGACATAAAATTCAACATCTCGACTACGCTCGGTGTTGAAATGCTTAATGAGTGATTAAAAACAAAGCATATAAATTCCGTATATATCCTAATCAAGAGCAGCAAACTTTTTTGGGTAAATGTTTTGGGTGTTCGCGCTTTGTCTACAATCAGTTTTTAAGATTAACTATAGATACTTATGCTGAATGCAAACAAACTTTAAAATATAGTGACTATGCTCCCTTATTAACTAACTTAAAAAAGGAGATTGAGTATAATTGGCTCAAAGATGTCAACTCTCAGTCTTTACAGCAATCTCTTAAAGACTTAGAAAAAGCTTTTGTCTCTTTCTTTTCTAAACAAAATAAATTTCCCAGATTCAAAAAGAAAATTAGTCGTCAATCCTTCAGAGTTCCACAACATTTTTCAATCACAGAAAATGGTAAGTTAAAATTGCCAAAGATGAAACCAATCAAAATGGTAATGCATCGAGAGATGGTGGGAAAACTCTGTCATGTAACTATTTCCAAGACTCCAACTGGTAAATATTATGCTTCCTTCACCGTGGAATATGAAGCTGAATCACTACCATTGCAAGGGGAGAGAATTGGGATTGATGTTAATTTAGGGAAAATTGTGGTCACTTCAAATGGTGCTGAATATGACAATCCTAAATATCTGAAGAAATCTCTGAAAAAACTGCAAAGATTATCTCGAAATTTATCTCGCAAACAAAAAGATTCAAATAAAAGAAAGCAAGCACGAGTTAGACTAGCTAAAATCCATGAAAAAGTAGCTAATCAAAGATTAGATTTACATCATAAATTAAGTACCAAGTTGTGTAAAGAAATGCCTGAAACGGTATGTATCAGTCGGGTTACTGACTGAGCTTGGGAAGCGACGCGGGCTTGTCTCCGTCGTACTTCACAGTGAAGAGGCAAAAATCGTCGAGAATTCTACTTGAGCTAATCTGCCTATCTTCTTTTTTTTTTTTCTGATTACAGGAACGAACAGATAGAATGTTGCCAAGAGAAGAATTATTAAAAGGAACTGACAACCGCGAAGAAATTGCTCGCATCATTGACAAAGCCGAACAAGCGATAAAAACTTGGGAAATCGTTACTACTGATTTTCTCTCGCCACCAGTGCTGATTGAAGTAGAGCAAATTTTTAAAAACCTAACTGAAGTTCAGTTAATCACTTGGGGTGGTTATCCACAAGCAGAAAGACAGAGAATAGGAATAGCGCGATCGGAATTACCGATCGATCGATCGCAAGTGGAAGTAGTTGCTTTAGATATCTCTGGTAATTTTCTCTTCGATTCTGCCAGCCATCGCGATTTTTTAGGCGCAATTTTGGGAACTGGTATAGTTAGAGAAAAAATAGGCGATATTCTCGTTCTCGGAGAAAGAGGCGCACAAGTATTAATCGTCCCAGAAATGGTAGATTTTCTAGAAACCTCTTTAGTGCAAGTGCGTTCTGTTCCTGTCAAAGTGCAGCGCATTGAATTAGAAGAATTAAGAGTACGTCCGCCACAAAAACAAGAATTGACTACAGTAGAAGCTTCTCTGCGCCTAGACGCGATCGCCTCGGCAGGTTTTGGTATGTCCCGTAGTAAAATGGCTGATGCTATTTCTGGTGGCGACGTGCGCGTCAATTGGAAAGAAATTACTCAATCTAGTTATGCAGTCAAACCAGGAGATTTAATTTCGGTTAGTGGTAAAGGCAGAATTGAAGTGGGAGAAGTATCAGTCACCAAGAAGCAACGCTATCGAGTGCAATTAACTCGATTTAAGTAGTATTATAGCCGAGGCTGATTTGACCTGGTTGTAGGGATAAGATCGTACTTGCACCAGGCGATCGCAAGCGAACTTGTAGTTCTCCTGTGGAGGAAACACCAACAACGGTTCCTACATAGTCACCGACTGCAACGGTTTGTCCTAGATTATGAAAAAGTTCGAGATAATTTGTTAACAGGCGATCGATTCCTTGTTCTAGGTAGTTTTGATAACCAGAGATAATCCCATAGGTGGTAATAGCAGCTAATTCTTCTAAAGAAGTTATTTGTTGTTGGTTATTTATTGTTGGTTTTTGGTTGTTGGTTGTTTGTTGTTTGTCTTTTTCCGCTCCCCTGCACCCCTGCTCCTCTGCTTCTCTGCTTCTCTGCTCTCCTGCACCCCTGCACCCCTGCCAAAAAGATTGTAAGTTAATCCCTACCTCTGGGGTTGAATTTGCCCAATTGATGCCAACACCAACTACAGCCTGTTTAATTCTTTCTTGGTGAGTACGAGTTTCGCATTTAATTCCTCCTAGTTTACGTCCTAAAAGTATTAAATCGTTGGGCCATTTTAAAACTACTGGGATATTATATTCGCGCAAAAGATTGGCTATACCCAAAGCCGTAGCCAGGGTTAAGTGAAAACCATTACCAGCACTGAGATCGACAGCAAAAGTAACCGAAAGGTAAAGTCCTCCCAAACTAGATTGCCACTGTCTTCCCCATTGCCCCTTACCTGCGCTTTGTTCTAAGGCGATCGCGGCGATCGTTGGTTGCATTCCGCTATCGATTAGTTCCCAGAGTTTTTGATTGGTAGAAGCAATTAAATCGAAAACATATAAGGGAGAATCTAGTAATTCTCGATTACCAGCAAGATTGAGAAGTTTGGATTGATAGCGATCGCGATCGAAAGTCATAAAGGAGTGACGAGTGATTTTAGATGCGGATTTTTTACCACAGCATCACGAACCTCTTCATTTAAATCGCTGGCTAATTTTTCTAAAATATCCAGACTCGTATTCGGATTTTCAGCCACAGTACGACGAATATTCTCTTGGTTACTGTTAGATGCTAATTGTTCAAGATATTCGGGAACTTCTGTCAGTTTTAAGAGTTTTTTTAAAACTTTTATAGGTATATTGTCCAGCAAGTGAGAATTTTCTAGAAATAAGCAGTCAAGAATTGGATTTTCTAATAATTGTTGGGGAAACTTAATAGCTAATTTCCACAAAATATCAATGGGAGTATTGGCATTAGCACAGACAGCTTTTTTAAGAGAAGAATTAGCATTATTGCTTAATTGTTCGAGTAATTTTGCTGGCGCGGCAACATTTTGGGCAACTATTAAAGCAAGATTATTATCGATTTGTGCTAATTCCCACAAGCGATCGCCCGACGTATTTTCACTCTTGGCTTCTGCTTCTAGTCGAGAGTAAGTTGAAAAATTTTTAGTCATGATAAAAATCGACTTTCTTACTGGTATCTACTTCCCTGACATAGGCTAGTTCTGCATCGGTAAAAGGATCGGTTTCTGCTTGCTGGCGAGAGAGTAAATCTACTGTCGCATCGGAAATATCGCCTTTACGTTTGGACAAGCGATCGCGTAAAACTGATTCTGGTGCGGTGCAGTGAACAATTTGTAAGGGGATTCCTTGCTTGTTAGCAGCAGCGATCGCTTCTCTACGATCTTTGAGGCGATCGTATTTGGCATCTAAAATAACTGGAAAACCTTGGCTAGCTAATAATAAACCTAACTCTAACAGACGAGCATAAGTTTTATGGCTCATTTCGGCAGTATAAATGCTATCGCCGCCGCGATCGTCTAAAGAAATACCAGCTAAATGTTTGCGAACTGCATCGGAACGAATATGAATGGCATTAATATTTTTAGCTAGTTGTTTGGCGACAGTAGTTTTACCCGAACCAGATAAACCAGACATTAGCATTAGTTTTCCTTGACTAGTTTGGGTATATTGCCAAGCTAATTTGTAATAGTCTGCGGCGGTTTTAGCAGATTGCTGTTTGACATCTTCAGCAATGCTTGGATCGTCGAGTAAGAAAGAAGTAACTTTTGCTCTTACATAAGCTTGGCGACTTAAATATAAGGGTAAAACCTGTAATCCTTCCCAGTCTCCAGTTTGTTCGACATAAGTATTTAAAAAGATATTGCCAAAGTCTTGGTGTCCTCTTGCGTCGAAATCCATGACAACAAAAGCCACATCGTACATTACATCTACAAAGCGGAAAAGTTCGCTAAACTCAATGCGATCGAATAGTTGAATTTTATCTTGCCACAAGCAAATATTTCTTAGATGTAAGTCACCGTGACATTCTTTGATTTTATGATTGTCAACTCGCGATCGCAATAAATCTTCTTTCTGGGCAAAAAAATTATCGGTAAAAGTCCGAGTCTCTTCTAGTTGCTGTTGAGTTTGGATCTCGCCAACATATTTTTGCGACTGGAGATAGTTTTCATCGAAAGCAGCTTTAATTGTAGAGACAGTGCCAAAACTGGCAATATAGTCGTTAGTAGTCGTATGTTGATGAAAATCAGCAACTACTTTCGCCAATTCGGTTATTCTCTCCATCGATAAGCGATTTTTTGCCAATAAATTATCGAACAAATTTTCTTGAGGAAACTGCCGCATTTTACTGACATATTCTACTGGCTCTTCAGTTCCTCCTAAAATAAAGCGATCGCCCCTTAAGGTTATGGGTAATACTTCTAAATAAAGATCGGGGGCAACTTGTCGATTTAACCTAATTTCGGTGAGTAAAAATTCTTTTCTTTTCTCCAAGCTAGAAAAATCTACAAAACCCAAATTAACTTCTTTTTTGACTTTGTAAGCATAGTCTCCTGTCAAAAAAACATAAGAAATATGAGTTTGTACTAACTCAATAGGTGGCGATACCAGATGAGGATAAAATTCTGGTTGCTGCATCTGTTTGACTAGAGAGTTAATATCGATCCGAGTCATATGTTAATCAGGCGATCGACCAGAAAGCTAAGTTGTGCGTATAGACTTCTTATAGACTTTAGACTCTAGATTCTAAGCATTTGCCTATTTCTATTATAGAATCCCCAGATTAGATCTTGATAGTTCCTATGTTATCGCCCCACTAAAAAGTTTGCACTGGATTCAACCAACGCAAAATTTCTTGCTTGAGACGAGCTAAATCCCGAGATAATTCTTGTTTGAGCCATTGACCTAAAGCATCGATCGGAGTGAAGAGATTACCTGTCTGCCAATTAAGTTTTTGAGACAAGGGTGTAAGATGATTGCCTGGAAGTTTCAATAAGGCAACCATGTTAGGGAATCTCTCTTGCAAAATAGGATTTAAACTAATTGTCTGATCGATCTCATCGTTGTTAAATTTAATCAACAGATTGCGACGTACTGAGTAACTATCAGCAATGATTTGGTTAGTTTCTGTAGGGGACGGTGTAAATTCTAAGTTTAATAACGAGTCAATTTCTAATTGCTCGACAAAAGGGATAGCGCGTTTGGCAGGATAGTTATTAAAAGAAACAAGAATATTACCAGCGCGTTCGACAGCGAAAAGACTACCGATGAGTAAGTGTAGTTTACATCCCATACTATGTCCCATGCCATAAATAGGAAGGTAGCGCTTGCCAATGATATTACTAAATTGTAAGCGTTCCAGGATTGCCTCAAAACGATTGAGAACTTCTCGGACGATCGCAATGTGATCGAAAGTATTGAGAAATGGAGTGGCGATTACTATAAATCCTGATTTCGCCAATTCTTCTAATAGCCAACGATAGGTTAATTGCGGTGCTGTAGCTACAAAAGCTCCCCCCAGAAAATGAACTATTCCTATGGGTTGCTTGTCGGGAACTAATACCCAACCACCGTAGATCTCTTGCCAGTCCATAGATGAGACGTTTACTTAACAGTCTTTAATATTATCGCCTTTGTTGCTTTCTGTTTGCAGGCAAGTAAGCAAGAGATTTGGAAATCAGCTATTTAAGCTAAGACGATAATCAAGAGTACAAAAGCAGCGATCGAAAAACCAGATTCAACAAAGATGGGTAGAGTTAGAGTTTTCATTTTTGACATTTAATGTAGATCGGCTTTGTTAATTAACATCATTAATATAACTTAATATAAATTTTTGTTGCAACTAGTTGACCTAGCTATTGAGTTCAATTTGACAAAAATCATTCCTGATTCTACTTAGCATAGATTTATATCTATCCAACTTGTTTAATAATTGAGCGCGATCGAAGTTAAATGTGCTGCCTAAAATGTCATAGTTTAGAGAATTTCAGCTATCAGTTACCAGTGTTCAGCTATTAGCTGAACAAGCTTATTAATGATTGAGGATTGATATATTTGCTGTTTTCAATAAACAAGAGTGCATACAACCATTTATTGTATTTATTATTAATAAAATTAATAATTTAATTGTTGACTAAGTAACGAAAAAATAATCTCTAAAATAATCTATTCTTATTATCGATCACCTGAAAATTAAGACAAATAATTTACACAGTAGAATCACCTATTGACAAATAGCTTAAACTTCAATTCGTTTTTAATATTATGATTGCATTTTTGATGAGAAAAAATTTGCAAATGTTTACTTCACAAACACTTTAAATTCAACTACTTTACAACTCAGAATTACAAACATAAAGTAAAAACATAGTCTTAATTAAACGTGTAATAACTACATTAAGCGACCTAACCATGAATCAAAGTGTAGAACAATTAAAAAGATTGCCAAGTAGGGTTACAAGAGAACTATTAAGAATACCAATAGTCAAATCACTTACAGCCTACTCCTATCAAAAACAACTTGAAGGCTATCATGCATTCTTACCCTATCTCTCTTCACCAGAGAAGAATTTAGTTGAATCGCTTGAAGCTAGAGGAACATTTGTTACCTCCTTAAATGATTTGAATTTCGTCGATAATGTAGAGTTAATTGAATCAATTCATCAACTCAAAAGCCAACTAGAAAAACTACCAACAAATGAGAAGAATGTCGTTGCTTTGCCAACAGAAATAATGATGAATTATCCTGCTATTTTTTTGTGGGGATTGCAGGAAAAACTATTAGATATTGTTGAAAATTATTTAGGCGTACCATTGCGATATCATGGGCCTGGTATGCGTAGAGAAATTGCTGACGGAAAAGCAACAGATGTCAGACAATGGCATATCGATCCAGAAGACCGTCGTATGGTCAAGATTATCATTTATCTAAATGAAGTAAATATTGATGGCGGTCCCTATGAATATATTTCCCTACCTCTCACTTCATTATGTACAAAAGCGCTTAAATATAGTTCTGGTTACGTCAGCGATCGCGCTATGCAAGAGGTTTTACCAGTAGATTATTGGCAGCCTTGTTTGGGTAATTTTGGTACTGCTATTTTTAGCGATACTTGTCGAGTATTGCACCGCGCTAAACCGCCTTTAGCTGTCGATCGCTATTCTCTTAGCTTTACTTATACATCTAAAAAGCCTTTAGCTTATCGCTACGATCAATTTCATTTTTCCCTTGATTATTGGTTAAAAATGAGGAGTCGATTAAGCGAACGTCAAAGGGATGCAATTCTTTATACGACAAAATAGGGGTTAGGGGTTGGGGAATGGGGGTTAGGGAGTAGCCCTCTCACCGATCGCTAATGCACTCAAGAATCAAGTTATATTACTTAGGCGAGTCTCGTCATGTTGTCGATTTACAATATCTCTTATCTCGTTCCATTCGTTCTCAGAAAGAGGTTGTTTCCACAAATCAATTTGAAAACAATTTCTAGCAGCTTGCTTAAGTGCCTCTACGATCGCAGTTTGGTTGCGCTTGTCTGAATTGGCAACGAAATCTAGTAGATTGCTAGGAGATTCTTGTTGAAAGATTTGCTCGAATAAATTTGCGTCAGTAGATAAACATATGGAACCGTGTTGTAAAATTGCTTTACCTCGGCGTAGCTGAGCGCTACCGATCGCTTTTTTGCCATCAGAGGTAATTAGATCGGCAATTGTAGAAGTAGCGAAACAATTAGGATTCTTGGCATATTCGCGTCCAGAGGTTCCATACTGTAACTCAACCCCTAGCGATCGCCATCCTGCCATCAAAAACTGGCAAATATATTGATAAGTCTCCAGTCTTTTTCCAGGTGATACTGAAGTAACGATCGCATAAGTTAAATCTCCTTGGTGCAAAACACCCTGTCCCCCAGTCGGACGACGTATAATTTCAAGAGGTTTACCCTGCCAAGTTAATTCCCTCCAAACAGCAGGAATATGCTGCTGATGATAACCACAAGAAATGGCTGCTGGCGACCAAGTATAAAATCTCAAAGTCGGAGGATGAATACCTTGTTTGTGTCTCTCCAACAACCAACTATCGATCGCCATCTGTAATTTACCTGACGCTTCAATTACAGGAATAAAGCGCCAAGATTGTTCATGGTTCATAGCTCATGGTTCATTGTTGAGGCGGGAAAATCGGAGGAAACCTCCGAAAAGTTTACTCGCCGTTCCGAAAAGTTTACCCGCCGTCATAGTTCATTGCTCATAGCTACTTCCTAATTCTCCCCTGCTCCTCTGCTCCCCTACACAAGATGCCCCCGCCTCCTCTAACCCCTAATCCCTAGCCCCTAACCCCTAAGATCCTCCAAATTCTTGTTTGAGAAGTTCATCATTATCATCGGCGATCGAAGCAACCAAAGTGATTGCCCTAGATATTTCTCCTGGGGACAGTTCTGCTACTGTACGTTGAGATAAACTTAACACTTGATCGTTGGCGATCGCGAAACAGGTTTCAAATGTTCCCATCCAATTCATTTCCAGTAATCTACGCATCAATCCCGATTCATTAGTTGCTGGTAAATTGAGGACATTAGCCCAAACCGCAAACAGGTCATCATCTCCTTCTCCAGACAACTGCACAAAGACTTCAACACTGCCATATTTAAATTTCCAAAGTGTTCCTTCCGCAGTTTGACTAACCATCGCCGAATTATCTCGATCGAGGCTAGAGATAACTGTTTCAATTACTTCTTTGTGGCTGGTAGTTTTTTGAATTAGTTCGTCTAAATCTGAGGTTTGAATATCAGTTGCGTTTGCTTCTTGTTCCAGATTATCAGCTATCATTTTTTTCTACCTCAATATTTGCCGATCGATCGCTTTTAGCAATTGATCTTAGCTTACTATCGACTTTTGGAAGGGAGCAGGGAGCAGGGAGCAGGCAGCAGGGAGCAGGCAGCAGGAGACAGGAGGCAGAAGGCAGAATTTATATGGGCTCGCTTGCTCGCTTGATTTCTCCCCATCTCCTCGTCTCCCTGTCCCCTAGTCTCCCCGTCTCCTCGTCTCCTCTGCTCCTCCGCTTCTCTGCTCCCTAACCCCTAACCCCTAACTACGGCACGATATCGAACAACTTATCTTCAGGAAAATTGCTAACGGCACGTTGCAATTGATTGAGAGACTGATTATATTCAATAATCGCTCTAGTAAAATCCCCGCGAGCGTCGGTTAATTGACGTTGTGCATCAATTACGTCGGTTTGAGTACCAACTCCAGCCTGAAAGCGCAAGCGAGCTAGCCTAAGACTTTCTTCGGCGAGATCTAAACCTTTCTTTGAGGTAGCAATATTTTCTTTGTTAGCAATTTGGTTATTGAAAGCTTGTTCTACTTCAAAACGAACTGTATTGCGTTGACCTGCAAATTGAGCTTCAGCAGCTTGTTTTTGCGCCTCTGCTTGTTCTCCAAAAGCTCTAGAAGATCCCCAATCAAAAAAGCGCCACTGCATCTGTGCTTGCAGAGTATAACCGTCTGTAAGGTCGGCTTCGCTCTCGTCTAGTTGGTCAAATAGGTCATAACTAGCAGCGAGATTTACTTGAGGTCTTGTTTGAGATAGGGCAATTTCTCGGTCTTGGTCGCTAATTTCTCGCTCGACCAAGAATCGTTCTAATTCTGCTCGATTTTTGTAAGCTAAAACAATACTATCTTCTAGAGCAAGTTTCCAAGCACCAGCTTCTTTTACTTCGTCTGCGGTGACGAGATTGACATTCTCTGCCAAGCTCAACGTATTAACTAATTGTCTTCTTGCATTAGATTGTCCTGCTTTAGCTGTTGACAATCTTTGTTGCGCTCGTGCTAATTCTACCTCAGCTCTCAACACGTCGAAGCGAGTTCCCAAACCCGCCTGTTCCAATAATTGAGCGTCTCTTAGCGTTTGTTGAGCATCTCTAACCGCTCCCTGTTCGATCTCAACTTGAGAATCGGCATTTTGCAACTCGTAATATCTCTGAGTTGCTTGAGAACGAGTATCTTCCGCAATCCGCTCTAATTCCAATTCATCTCGTTTCGCAGTTCTTTCCGCTCGTCTAATTCTGGCTGATGTTTGCCCGCCTGAATAGAGATCGTAACTGAGCTGAAGTCCACCATTAAAAGTAGTTTGACTTGAATCTTGACTGCTCGATCCTACTTGTTGTCTGGCGATTTCGTCCGCTTGTTGTTCTGTCAAGGTTGGGTTTTCCTGTCGTACTTGTTCGCGTATTTGTTCGCGTGCTTGTTGGCGTTGCTGATTGCCAATTTGTACTGAAGACGCACCAGAAGCAGAGTCACTATTTTGTACACTTCCTTGCAAAGTTAAAGCAGGATACTGTCCAGCAGTTTCCCCCTTTAGTGCTTTGCGAGAGGCTTCTAGAGTTAGCCGAGCTTGCTGCAATTGTTTATTGTTGCGTAATGCTAATTGAACTGCTTGCTCTAGGGTAATTGCTTGCTCGTTCTCAACTTTAACTTCACCAGGACTAGTAGGAAAAAGCAAAGGATTGGCATTGGGTTCTAGAGCATTTGGTTTGGAAGTAGCAGGTTTACTAGGAGTTTTCTCAGGAGATTGAGAGAGTGTTTCGCTAATAAGATTAGCTCTCTGTAGTTTTTGCTTACTTTTTTGCAAAGTTAATGGTTTTGAGTTTTGCGATCGAATGTTACTAGAATTATGTACTGTTGATTTAGATTTTGAGCTTTGATGGGTTGGTGTTTTTGGTGTTGATGGCGATGCTTGAGAAACTTTAATCATGCCATCACTGCAAGCGATCGTCACGCCTGCGCTAATTGCCATAAGATAACGAAATGCTATCATCATTAGTTCTTGACTCCTCACGATCGATATTGTTTATTCTCATTTAGATAATTGATCTTGATAATCTCAATTGAAGCCTACCAAGAAATTGCAGAAATGGATTATGCGATCGAAGAAATAATATTTTCTTCATGCACATTCTGCCCTAAAACAGTGGAATAATAATATCGACTAAAACTATAGCTCGATATTGACTACACCATAAGTGTAATCGACTCTAAAAGCATCATATTATTAGCTGTTTCCTAATTTAATGATGTTTCAAAAATCCATATCTTCGTAGCTTCCTAGTGCAGGATGGCAGAAATAGGGGCTAGGGGTTAGGGGTTAGGGGTTAGGGGAAGTAGCAAGTAGCAAGTAAAAACTTCTGCCTTCTGTACGGACGTTCCATGGAACAATTCGGAGGTTCCCTCCGAAGTCCCTACGACTTTAAAACCTTCTGCCTTCTGACTTCTGCCTTCTGACTTCTGCCTTCTGACTTCTTCAACCTCGTGTGGCAGGTAGAAACTTAGTTGCTTCTTCTGCTGGAAGGGGTTGACTAAACCAATTACCTTGCATTTCTTCACAATGAAGATTGCGTAATAGCTCGAATTGTTGTTGCGTTTCAACTCCTTCGGCGACAATTCTGAGATTAAAGCCATGTCCGATCGTTACTACGGCTGAGACGATCGCTAAATCTTGAGAGTCGTCTGTTAATTGTTGCACAAAAGATTGATCGATTTTTAAGGTACTCAGAGATAGTGCTTTTAAAGAATTGTAGCTAAAAGCAGAGAAACCACTACCAAAATCGTCTACAGCAATATTAACTCCAATTTGCTTGAGATCCTGGATAATTTCCCTGGCAAAATCGACGTTTTGCATCAGAATTTCCATCTTTACCTCTAACTCTAGCAAACTAGCTTCTAACTCTGTTTCTTTTAAAATGCGTTCTATGGTAGCAGCTAGATTGGGTTGCTGAAATTGCAGGGGAGATAGATTGACTGACATTTTGACTGGAGGAAGTCCTTTAGCTTGCCAGATTTTATTTTGAGCGCAAGCTGTTTGCAGCACCCATTCACCTATTGGTACAATTAATCCAGTTTGTTCTGCTAGATTAATAAACTCTAGAGGTAGCAGAACGCCTAATTCTGGATGATGCCAGCGTAGTAGGGCTTCTACTCCCTTAACATCACCACTCTCAATGTTTACTTGCGGTTGATAGTATAGCGTCAGTTCATTTTTTTCTAGAGCGTGATACAGAGCATTTTCTAATTCCATCTGCTCTGATGCACGATTATGCATACTTAAGCTATGAAATTGATAACTATTTCTTTGTGCTTCTTTGGTTCGATCTAAAGCTAGTTCGGCATTCTCAATTAGAGTTTCTAATTCCAATCCGTCTTCAGGATAGATGGCAATGCCAATATTGACTCTGATATTTAACTGATGCTCGCCAAGTTTGAAAGGCTGTGTGACAACATCTAAAATTCTTTGACTAATCTTGGCAACTTCATCAAAGCTGCTGATTTGAGGCATTAGGGCGGCAAATTTATCTCCACCCCAATAACCAATTGTATCCCCAGATCTTAGACTCGATTTTAATCTTTCAGCACAATTTTCTAATAAGTTATTTTCGAGAGTATTACCTAAATGAGTGACAATATTTTTGTAGTAATCAAGCTCCAAAAACATTACGCCTGCCATACCTTGATTTCTTTTAGCGTTAGCTAAGGCTGTAGCTACTTGCTGCTTGAACATGGTTTGGTTGGGTAATCCTGTCAATTGATCGTGAAAAGACTGATGGCGTAATTGCTCCTCGACATTTTTTTGTTGGGTGAGATCCCGAACTATCATCAAGATAACTTCGTTTGCATCTACACTAACCAGATTGAAACTTACGTCAACTTCAAGTAAGGAATTATCTTTACGACGATAGGATAATTCTCTATGGGAACTGCTGTTAGATTTCGAGAGACGTTGCCATTCTCTGGCTAGTATTTCTCGATCGAAGGTAATTTCATCGAGGGTTAATTGTTTAATTTCTCGGCGAGAATAACCGAGCAATTCACAGTAAACATCGTTAGCTTCCCGAATGCCTCGATCGAGTGGCTCGATAATCGCCACTCCTTCCTTAATTTGCGCGAGTAAACAGGAATGAAGCGCTTGCAATTGTTTTAGTTTAACTTCTAGCCGTTTCTGTTCGGTAATATCAACTAGATAGCTTCTGACTACCTGACTTTCGGGGAGGTAATGTACGTTTTGCTGAAATACTTTATCGTCAATGGCTATTTCGCGCACGAATAGATTGCCATTATCATTGTGTCTGCGATCGAGCAATCCAGCTAATAAAGGATGTTCTAGTCCAAGGCGATCGATCTGGGGAAAACTAACTAATGCGGCTGAATTAAGATAGGTAATTTTTCCCTCAAGATCGATTTCAATAATCGGACTGGGATTGAGTTCGGCAAAAGATGATAATCTGTTAGACTCGGCATCTCGATCGCGAGCTAGAACTTCATAAGGAACTACTACTGTCTCTTGTAATGGTTTATCTGGCTCGTTGATTATGGTTTCGTTAGGATCGGCAAAGCGCTCGTTGATTACGGTTTCGTTAGGATCGGCAAAGCGCTCGTTGATTACGGTTTCGTTAGGATCGGCAAAGCGCTTGTTGATTACGGTTTCGTTAGGATCGGCAAAGCGCTCGTTGATTACGGTTTCGTCACGATCGGCAAATCTTGCTTCTGGTTTCTGTTTTTGCAGAATGTCAGAATCATCGTCAAGGTTTTCAAATTTTTCGGAATAATCAGCGACAATATGATATCTAGCTTTAACTTCCGCTCCAAACTCAATAATATCTCCGTGTTTTAATTCGTGAACTAGGCATTTTTTGCCATTGATAAATATGCCATTTCTGCTTCTATTTCCATCGAGATCGCCATCTAAAATCCAATAAGAATAACTGTTAGTTCTTACGTCAGTTCTTCTTAAGAGAGTGGCATGGTGACGCGAAATCTTTTGCGAAGAAAGAATAATTGAATTACTCGCATGACGACCGATCGAATAAGTAGCACTATCGAGGGTGACAGTTCGTTTTATTTCTGGATCTTCAACAACTAAAATATGACGAACTATTTGATTGTTGTCTGGATCGTTGTCTCTTAAAGGCACATTATTCATCATTGATAACCAGAGTTTTTTTGATTTTATTGGGCGATCCTTTCGATCGACAATAATTGTTGAGCGTTAAAAATAACTGTTTACTCTCGATCGTTATTTCATTTTTTATTCATCAATCATCGTTTATTGTCGAAATTAATGCAGTTCTCGATAAGAATTTAAATTAATATTTTTAGATAATTTATGTCAAAAACTTAACAATCAGATGGTATTTTGATAATGACCAAGATAACCAATAATTGACAATCTAACCATTGTTTGACATCTAGCTTTAGTGCGGGCAGCCAAGATCGGCAGCATTCATATAGTTCCCAAAAATCTTTAAAAAAATATCGGTTGTAAAAAATAATTAAGATCCGATCTTTTGCGATCGCTTACTCAAGATATGAGGGAAACCTAGATCGAGCAATCTTTACAACGAAATCATCGTCAATGAATGCCAACGAAATAGAGCAATGGTGTCAAGAAAAAGGTTGGACTGAAGCGCGGCAACTTGATAATGGTATCTGGGTGGCTTTTCCTCCAGGTGGCTTCATTGAAAACATCATCCCCTATCCAACCAAATCGGCAACGCCTAAAACTCAGATAAGCTGGATGGAAATAGCTGGAGAATATATAGTTTTGCTAATTTCTGCCATTATTGTCGCAATTATAGCTATTATTGTCGCCCCTTACTTTCTGCTGGCTAGGTTTTTTCAGGGAAGGGATTAGCGGGACTTAGACAAAAACAACAGAGGAAAAAGCCTCAAACCCAAGCAGGACTTGG
>CAZJTL010000093.1:0-18514 GCA_964548905.1 uncultured bacterium
GGCTCTTTTGGAAGCACAATCAAAAATTTACACGACGATTGTTGTGGTGGTTCAGACTCAGTTCTCAAGTCAATAAGGTTCTTCCTGTAGAATTACTCAATGAAAACCTTGCTGTTGGCTGGTTTCCAAGTGAAGTACCTCTTAATCCTTTAAAAGAAGGTAATAATTTTGTCGTTCATGCCACAGGCGTAAATAACGGCGAATTGTGGACGAGAGTGGGCGATAATATTCTTTCTACTTTTAAAAACTTACAAAACATCCAAGTTTACTATATTGTCATTCTACGGGAAAAAGGTGCAGCCTATTACGCGGCTGCTACTCCCAATGCTTACGGTTTAACTGCCTATCCTTACATGCGTCCTCTGGCGATCGATCCTTTCCATGACGATCCAGAAGTCTATGGGGCTATTTATCAAAGTACTCTCGGACAAATTGGCTTTCGTGTCGATACAAGAGTTTATGGCAGTGCGATCGCGTCTATTGCAGAATTAGCGACTTGGTACGGTACAGCGCAAGCAGCAGACAAGTTAACAAGATCGGGATTAACTCTTGCTTCAGCAGAAGTTGGTGGCAATTGGCAGGTTGTCCGAGGTAATTATCAATTAACCGATGCTGGCGCGATCGCGACTGAAAATAATAGTTTAGCTTTACTATCTCCCGATCGCCCTTCTGGTTTAATTCACCTGATTGTTGAAACCAAAACTGAAGTCACTCCAGTTTCCCTGGTATGGCGTGCTAAGGACGAAAATAACTACTGGTGTTTTGTGATCAGTGGCGATCGCTGCCAACTAAATTTTTACGAAAATAATTTAGTAGATAACATAGCTATCAGTAACGAATTCTACTTAGAAGCAAGTATCTTTCATTCAGTACAAATCTTAGATGATGGCAAAGAGTTTAGTCTATATCTCAACGGTAAGTTAGTTTTTGGGCAAAGATTTAACGATCCTCGTTTAGCTGAGGCAACTGGAGTGGGAATTGGTGCAGATCTAGCCAATCACAATCAATACCTGCGCCATCTAGAAGCACATTCCCGCAGTATACCTATCCCTAAGCAACTAGACTTAGGTGCGCCTTGGTGGAAAGAAGGTAAACAGGTAATAGTTGCTGACGATTTTGCGGGGGAATCAAAAGATTTAGCAGGAAGAATTACTAGCATTGGCAGTCAACAATGGCGCAAAGACATCGGTAAAGGTAAGTTTATGCTGACTGGAGATGGCAGGGTTAAGGTTGCGGATGCTAGGCGTAAACCCTATCCAGGTCGAACTTTCTATACAGTAGCTTGGGATCGTCCCGATTTTGCTGATGTCAGTGTAGATATTACACCACCTGGAAATCCTGGGAATCGAGAAGAAACTAGTCGAGCAGGATTAGTATTTTGGCAGGACTCCCAAAATTATTTAATTATCAATAATTGGATGAATGCTAACTACGATAGTGCTTCGATGTCGTGCTTTTTTCATCTTGATGGTTGTGAAGAGTTATTTGATGCTGTTTGGACTAATGTTGGCAAACGCATTCATTTGGGTAAAACCTATACGCTTCGCATTGTCTTTGACGGCATGAACTATCTTGCTTTTATTAATAATGAACCAGTGATATATCGTGCCTTGACCGATGTATATCCCAAGGCAGCATCTTTAAGCATTAATCGGGTTGGTATAGCAGTCAATTGGGAATGGGGTAACGATACGGGTAGTATTTTTCAAAATTTCATGGCTAAAACCTAAAAAAAGCTATAAAGCTAGATTAACAAGATAAAGTCAACATTTTCAACAATAATCGGGAATTTCTAACTAAAGGTGAAAAAATGGATATTAAAGAATCTACCAAGCTTATCCTAGGTTATCTTGTCAGACTTCTACCACTTAGTTGGCTCAAATGGCTGGTTCAATCGAACTTAAGTCCAAATTTACGCAATCTTTTTCGACTAGGCTTACGCGATCGCGATGTATTTATTAGTGAAGGGGTAGCCGCAGGATTAACATTCAACGCTGGCAAAACTAACATCGATGCTGTCTTTGGTAAATACGAACCTCCACTACAGCAAGCTTTCTTCAATCATCTCAAGCCAGGAGACGTTGTTTACGATATCGGCGCTAATGCTGGGTTTTTTACCGTTATCGCTGCCAAATTAGTTGGTTCATCTGGTAAAGTATACGCCTTCGAGCCAGCACCAGAGAATGCTGCTATTATTCGGCGAAATCTCCAACAAAATAACTTTTCTAACGTTACTGTCATTGAAAAAGCAGTTTCTGCTTCGACAGGTACGGCTGAACTGCTGTTAGCAAAATACGCTGGAGGTCATACCTTAGCTGCTGTTGGCACTCCACCCGATCTTAAGGGTTCGCTCGCAGTACAACTCGTCTCGATCGATCGTCTAGTAGAGCAACAAGAAATAGAACCGCCTCAATTTGTCAAAATTGATGTTGAAGGTGCAGAAATAGAAGTCCTCAAAGGTATGTCTCAAACTATTCGTCAATTCAAGCCAACTATTATTTATGAGGTTGACGATGAGACTCAAGAAGCTTTGCTCGCTAAGAAACAAGAAATTGAGTTGTTTTTAGAGAATTTAAACTACAAAACTACATTGTTAGATAAGTCTTATTCTCAAACAACCTGGAATGTCGAAAACTCGATCGCCATACCAAAATAACTAGAACTTTTGCTAGCATTATCTTTTCTCCCATGCAAATTCGATCGAGCTTTGGCAAAAATTATCCAACCAAGCTTTAACTAATTAAGCTCTTTCATAGCGGTAAGTATGTCAATTTTTTGTACAGTAAGGATATGAGCCAATCTTCGATTCTGAAAACAGACAAACAAAAAACATGAGTAAACATACACAAGCCCATCTCAGCCGAACGTTAAAAAAGAATCAATCCTCTGCACTCAAACAGCAAACTCTCAAACAAATGCATTACTATATGGGTGCTAAACTAATCGAAATTGGGGTTGAACCTAAATCGGCTATTTATCGCTGGTCAGTGCAAAATAACGACAACGAACAAATTTGTACGATTAGTGCTTTTTGGGGCGACTCGAAAGAAAAGCTCATTTCTGGAAACTTCCCCCTCACTGGTGCTGAGTTAGTTGATTGTGCTAGAGCTAATGCATCTAGTGGAGTCGAAAAAGCAGCCATGTTGTGTGGTTATGGCTCGGATGTGAACCGTTTTCAGGAAGCTTTAAAGCTCACAGGCGAGCAAATGGGTTTGGAAATTGAATCTTTGTCTAAACTAATAGGCAAGCCAGGAATTGAAATATCACCCGACACCTCCTCGTCTTTTTAATCCCTAATCCCTAACCCCTAATCCCTAATCCCAATTCAATGCGAACAATTGCCGAAATTAATGACAAAATTAGCCGACAACGTGCAGTTGTTTGGACGGTAGAAGAACTCAAAATTAAAGTACAAGAGCTTGGTGTAACTGAGGTTTTTAAGCAAGTTGATGTTGTTTGTACTGGTACTTTTGAGCCGATGGAGTCTTCTGGGGCAATTATTAACTTAGGTCATACCGATCCACCGATTAAGATTCGTCAATGTTGGCTGGACGGAGTACCTGCTTATGCAGGATTCGGCGCGGTAGATTTGTATTTAGGTGCGGGTGCGGCGGCTGACTACAGCAATACTAGCGAGGCGACAGATACAGATAATCGTCTAGGACTTGCCAATTTTGAGCGTGGTGGTGGTCACGTAATTGAAGATTTGATTGCTGGTCGTGAAGTAAATTTACGAGCGATCGGACAAGTAACTGATTGTTATCCGAGAGCTTCTTTTGAAACTACGATCTCCAAAGATAGTATCAATCAATTTTATTTATTCAATCCTCGCAATCTTTATCAGAATTTTATTGTTGGTGTCAATGGTGGCGATCGCCCTTTGTTTACCTATCTTGGCCCACTTCAACCTAGGTTAGGGAATGCTGTCTATTCTAACCCTGGCGCTCTTTCTCCACTACTCAACGACCCAGATTTACAACTAATTGGGATTGGTTCTAGAGTATTGCTTGGTGGCGGAATTGGCTATGTTACTTGGGAAGGTACCCAACATTTTCCTCTACAGAAGCGCTTACCCAACCGCATACCGATCGGTCCTGCTGCTACTCTAGCTCTGATTGGCGATGCTAAGCAAATGAATTCCCAATGGGTAAGAGGATGCTATTTGAAAAATTATGGTCCTTCTCTGATGTTAGGTGTTGGGGTGGCTTTACCTGTTTTATCTGAAGAGGTGGTGCTTCGTTGTTCTGTCTCCGATCGCGATCTGGTTGCGCCTGTAGTAGATTTTGCTATTCCTAGAAGAGTGCGTCCGACTTTTGGTTCATTTAGCTATGCTCAATTAAAAAATGGTCGCATCAAAATTGAAGGAAAAACTGTTAGAGTTGCACCACTCGCCAGCATTTATCTTTCTCGTCAAGTAGCACAAGAGTTAAAACAAAAAATTGAGTTGGGAGAGTTTACTCTTACCGAACCAGTAGCCCCTATTCCCAGCGATCGCTCTTTTGTCTCTCAAGACCGCCGCAGTTCTCAATTTAGTTTAGAGTGATCTTCGTTTAGAGCGATCGAGGAAAATGAAAAGTGTGGACGAGCTGGAACGAATACCAAAAAAGAGCAAGCTATCGTCGTTGGTCAAAACAGTTCGACAAGACTAAATACGATGTCTATGCAATGCTAGGAAAATATGGTTCAGAGTTGACTTGGGCAAAACCTTCAGCCGCAGGACCGATCGAGATGAATACTTTTTCTCTACGAAACGTTAAAGCGATTCGCCTAACCGTTGACAACCAAACAGTTGAGTTAGAAAAATTGCCTAGCAAAGGTTTGGCGTTGATAGAATTTTTAATTCCAGAACCTAAAACCGTGATTAAAGTCCCTTTCGCAGACATCAAAGAGGCTGCTGAATGGACTCAAGATTTGCAACAAGAGCTTTTGAAGCTAATAAATAACTAATAGAAATTAAATCTTTAATTCTTCACTAAATAATTATTATTAAGCTTTGTTTGTGGTAGGATTCTGCCATCATTGAGAGTTACGAAGTTTTTGTAAAAACAGTGTTACAATTACTTGTTCGCCTTGGGATTGGGCTGATTTTTACTATATTTGGACTAATAAATTATTTTGGTAATGTCTCAGATAATCCTATTACGGGTGAAAGACAGCGAGTTCAACTTACTCCGCAACAAGAAATAATCTTGGGGCAAAAGTCATTCCGAGAATTAGACGCACAATATAACAATCAAATCGATCGCGATCCTCAGATTTATCAATACCTCAATCAAGTAGGACAACGTGTTTCCAGACGAGCGCGATCGCAGGAGTTGCCCTATCAATATGAGTTTCATATGATTCCCGATCCGAGAACGATTAATGCCTTTGCCCTGCCAGGAGGTCAAATTTTTATTACTAGCGCCCTCTTGAGTCGTCTTACTTCTGAGGCTCAACTCGCAGGCGTATTTGGACATGAAGTCGGTCATGTAGTGGGAAGACACGGTTCAGAACACCTTGCCAAACAACAATTAGGATCGGCGATCGTCAATGCAGTAGGAATTGCTGCTAGCGATAGCTATGAAAGAGCCAGACAAGCACAAATTATTGCTCAAGCAGCTAACCAAATGTTTAGTCTCAGATACGGTAGAAACGATGAACTAGAAAGCGATCGCTTGGGATTACGTTTTATGAGTGAAGCTGGATACAATCCGCAAGGTATTGTCGAACTCATGCAAGTCTTAAATTCAGCGCGATCGGCAAACCAACCTCCAGAATTTTTTAGCACTCACCCCAACCCAGAGAATAGAATCGGAAAATTACAAGAATTAATCGCTCAAACATTTCCCAACGGCATTCCTAGAAACTTAGAACAAGGCAGACAAAGATTTTCGCAGTATGTACTCTCCCGATTGTAAATAGGGGAAAGGGATTAGGGATTAGGGAATTTCTTTGCTTCTCTGCTCCTCTAAACCCTACACCCTACACCCCACACCCCACACCCTACACCCCTAACTATGAGCTTAACTCTTCTCTATTGGATTTTAGTCGCTGTCATGATAGTCGGTGTTTTTGGCACGTTTCTCCCTGGAATTCCTGGAGCAAGTTTAATTTTGTTGGCGATTCTGATTTGGAGTATTGCTACTAAATTTATTGGTTTGCCTTTTGTGATTATCTTTATTATTTTGATTTTGAGCGCAATGGTTGATTATTTAGCTGTCTATTGGGGAGCTAAACAAGTAAATGCTAGTAAATGGGCGCAATTTGGCGCGATCGCTGGTATTGTTTTTGGTTTTTTAGGATTGTTACCAGCAATCTTAATAGGTGGTCCTTTGCTAGGAGTTTTCTTTGGCGCAATTTTAGGTGGGTTTATTGGTGAGTTTCTCTATCGCACCAATTTGGAATTGAGTGATAGAATCACACAAGCCGCAAAAGTTAGTCTAGGTATGATAGTGGGCTTGTTGTTTGGCAACGTTGTTGAAGCGTTTCTAGCTGCGATCGCAGTTGGTATTTTTATTGCCACTACTTTCCCGCCTGTAGGTTAAACCCAGAAGAATGGTATTGGCTTTTTTCATAGGGTTGTTAAATTGGCGCTCACGAATTTTGCCGTTGGCGTGCCGAAGCACGCGCTCGAAGTTTATTTGATGGTTATTTGATGGTTATTTGACTGGAGGATAGGGCGATCGATTAGTAACGATTAGCTTACAAGCTACTATATACTTGGAGCGGAAAAAAAGTTAGACTAGTTTTTCGCTCGATTTTTGTTTCTTCTGTCCTGTAATATGAGCGCAACAAGCGAGATTGTAATTATTGGTGGCGGTGTCATCGGTTTGGCGATCGCAGTCGAACTCAAAAGACGCGGCGCAACTGTCACCCTTCTCAGTCGCGATTTTCAGCAAGCGGCTGCTCACGCTGCGGCGGGAATGCTGGCACCTGGTGCAGAACAGATCTCTTCAGCTTCAATGCTAGAGTTATGTTCGCGATCGCGCTGGTTATATCCAGAATGGGTGCGTAAGTTAGAAGAAATCACTGGTGTGGATACGGGTTACTTTCCTTGTGGGATTTTAGTACCAGTTTTGTCAGGCGATAAGGAGCAAACAACAGACAAGACAGATAACTGGTTAGATCGGCAAACTATCCATCTCTATCAACCAGGATTGGGAGAAGAAGTAATTGGTGGTTGGTGGTATCCTGAAGACGGACAGGTTGATAATCGTCAATTAATTAAAGCTTTATTGCAAGCAGCGCAATCTTTAGGAGTGGATATTAGAGAAGGTGTAGCTGTTGAGGCAATTGGGCAAAAACAGGGTAGAGTCAGCAGCGTGATGACTTCTGCGGGTGAATTTTGTGGTGATCGCTATGTTTTAGCTGCTGGTTCGTGGATTAATCAGTTATTACCTCTCCCAGTGCATCCCGTTAAAGGACAAATGCTATCGGTAAGAATGCCCCAATTATCACATCAACCCCTACCTCTACAAAGAATTATCTTTGGTACGGATAGTAGTTATTTAGTACCTAGAAAAGACGGACGTTTAATTATTGGTGCGACGGTAGAAGAAGTTGGTTGGACTCCTCATAATACCCCTGCTGGTATTAAAACTTTATTAGAAAGAGCAAGTCGATTATTTCCAGCGCTAGCAGATTGGGCGATCGAGGAATTTTGGTGGGGATTTCGTCCAGGCACTCCAGACGAGTTACCTATTTTGGGTGCTAGTTCCTGCGATAATTTAATTTTAGCAACTGGTCACTACCGCAATGGTATTCTACTTGCGCCTGTTACTGCTGTTTTAATTGCCGATTTAATTCTAGAGCAAAAAGCCGATCCTCTTTTAGAACATCTTAATTGGCATCGTTTTTACGATCCAAACAGGGAGCAGGGAGCAGGCAGCAGGCAGCAGTTCGATCGATCGGTTAAAAAGAAAGACCTTCAAATATCTTCAGCTATGGCTCATATTGCTAGTAACGGAAATATTCAAGCTCAATCGTCAGAAAATCAAACCTCTCCTCTGCACCTTATAACAGAAAGCGAAGCAACCTCTGGTTTCCCCCTTCAAAAGGATGAGGGAAGGGGGATCGCCTCTGTACCTGAAGCCTCTCATTCACAAGATACAATCAAAGAAGATAAGCTAATTATTGCGGGACGTACTTTTAATTCTCGTCTGATGACTGGTACTGGTAAGTATCCCAGTATTGAAGCGATGCAGCAAAGCGTGATCAAGAGTGGTTGTCAAATTGTTACTGTGGCAGTACGTCGAATACAATCTAATGCACCAGGACACGAAGGATTGGCAGAAGCATTAGACTGGAATCAGATTTGGATGTTGCCTAATACTGCTGGTTGTCAAACTGCGGAAGAAGCGGTGAGAGTGGCGAGATTGGGAAGAGAAATGGCAAAGTTATTGGGACAAGAGGATAATAATTTTGTCAAATTAGAAGTTATTCCCGATCCTAAGTATTTATTGCCAGATCCGATCGGTACTCTAGAAGCAGCAGAACAATTAGTAAAAGAAGGTTTTGCCGTTCTCCCTTACATCAACGCCGATCCTTTGTTGGCAAAACGTTTAGAAGAAGCGGGTTGCGCTACCGTTATGCCTTTAGGTTCCCCGATCGGTTCGGGACAGGGAATTAAAAACGCTGCTAATATTGCCATTATTATCGAAGAGTCAAAGATTCCAGTAGTCGTAGATGCTGGTATTGGTTCGCCTAGTGAAGCTGCTTACGCGATGGAATTGGGTGCAGATGCTTTATTAATTAACAGCGCGATCGCTCTAGCTAACAATCCAGTAGCAATGGCAAAAGCTATGTCCATGGCAACAGAAGCAGGAAGATTAGCTTATTTAGCAGGACGTATTCCCGTCAAAACCTATGCTAGTGCTAGTTCTCCACTGACAGGAACAATTAATTCTTAATTTGACACTATTGCCAATTCAAGGCAAGAGGCAAGAGGCAAGAGGCAAGAGTCTAGGCGTATGGTGGGGGATTGAACCCGCCACCAACGCAAACCACCAATTGGTAAGGCTGTTGTGGCGAATTTACGAGGCGCGGATGGCGAACCTGCGTCGTCATACTGAGCGCCGTTTCGCCACCTTGTCCGCCGTGGGGATCTTAAACCCAAGGGGGGGTCTCAGCAGGTGAACAGCCAATAGATCTTACTTCAAACCGACAACTCAACCTGTTGCCTGTTGCCTGTTGCCTGTTGCCTCTCCCGAAGGGAGATAAATTGTAAATCCATTGTAGTGGGGGCATTCTCCCGACATTTTAGGTAAATCTAGCTCTAAAAAGCAAAATAAAATAGGTGAAAAAACAGCCAACTTAGTTCTCTTGTTTCTAAAATAGTTCCCATATTCCTAAAATTAAGACAATCGCGAGAGCGTCTTTTTTTTAGGGGAGGGGTTATGATGCTGAATTTTTCTTCTAAATTATTGGCGATCGCAAAACTAATAACCGCGCATTTTTGTCTGTATAAGACTTACCGCGTTATTAGCGACGCACCCATTGATATTCTTTGGCAAAAGCTAATTAATTTAGCTGATGTTTCTTGGAATCCTTTTTTTTCTAGTACTAATGTGCCAATAGGCTTGATTGTCAAACCTGGCTTTATCTTCCAAGCAGTAACCAAATTAACACCTATCCCAGTCAGAATTTTTGTAGAGAATGTCAAACCAAGAGAATTTCTTAGCGTCAGAGTGCTAGCAATACCAGGCATTGAGCAAAGGATTATCTATCAAGTAGAATCTACATTGTGCGGCACCTATATTTCCTATTCGGTGAAACTAAGCGGTTGGTTATCTCCTTTAATTTGGTGGCTAATTAGACCCTATTCATCCCGCGTTGCTTCTGAATTAGCACATGCAGCAGAAGGGATTAGGGATTAGGGGTTAGGGGTTAGGGGTTAGGGAACAGGGGAGAAGTAATGAGTAATGAGTAAAAAACTTCCTTCTGCCTTCTGCCTCCTGCCTTCTGCCTTCTGCCTCCTGCCTTCTACCCTAACCCTGCATTGCCTTAATCAACTCAGCAGCCACTTCAGGACGAGAGAATTCTGGTGGTGGCAGTTCGCCGCGTCTTAGCATTTCTCTTACCTTGGTTCCTGAAAGATGAACTCGTTCTTCTGGTGTGCTAGGACTGGTTTTGGTGGTTGCCATTTGTTTGGTACGAGTGCAGTAGAAAGCGTGTTCAAACATCATGGGCGTAATGCCGAGTTCTCCTGGCTCAAATTCCTCGAAAATCTTTTGTGCGTCGTAAGTGCCATAATAATCGCCTACTCCTGCATGGTCGCGACCGACGATAAAATGGGTACAACCGTAGTTTTTGCGAATTAGAGCGTGAAAAATTGCTTCCCTTGGACCAGCATAACGCATAGCTGAAGGGTTAATCGCCAAAATAACGCGGTCTTCTGGGAAATATTTATCTAATAAGATTTCATAGCAACGCATCCGCACATCAGCAGGAATATCATCACTTTTGGTTGCACCTACTAAAGGATGAAGGAATAAACCATCAACGATTTCTAAGGCGCATTTTTGAATATATTCATGGGCGCGGTGGATGGGGTTACGTGTTTGAAAACCGACTACAGTTTTCCAACCTTTTTCCTTAAACATTGCGCGCGATCGCGCTGGATCGATTTGATAACTAGGAAAAAGAGGATGAGGTTCTCGCTCAAGTAGCCAAATAGGGCCAGCTAAATTAACGTTACCTTGTTCGTAAACTACTTTAACACCAGGATGTTTTAAGTCGTCGGTACGGAAAACATTGATAACTTCGTGGTTTTTGTTGTAACGGTATTTTTGAGTTAATTCAAGTACACCAATAAATTTGCCTTGTGGATCGTCAAGACGAACCCAACTTCCTTCTTTGAGAGGTTCTGCTATTTCTTCAGTTACGGAAAGAGTAACTGGAATCGCCCAAGGAAGACCGTTTACCAGATGCATGTCATCAACTACTTTTTCATAGTCTGCTTGCTCTAGAAAGCCTTTGAGCGGGCTAAAACCACCGATCGCGATCATAACTAAGTCAGAGGTAGCGCGTTCGTCTAATTGTACTCTGGGCAAGCTATCCGCCTGTTCGAGAAATTCTGCTTTTTCTGATTCTGTAGCAATACGATTAATTAATTGACCGCCATGAGGTGCGATCCCATATGTCTGGGTACTCATATTTATGTTGACTATTTTTTATCCACGAAAACATCCTGCGTCAATATACTAGAAGGATTTGACGACCAAGACAAGCGATCGCGTGCGGAGTGCATCACATCTTAAGGATTGCAGTATTCGCACTGTGATGGATCGGCAAACTCTCTTCGATCGGGAAATAAAATCTCCTGTTCAAATTGGCATTTTTGACATCGATAAATTTCTGTGCGAATTAAAGCAGTTGGCAAATGACAAACTAAACAAGGTAAACCAGCTCGACGTTCTACTAGATCGAAACCAGGACAAGAACATTTTGGACAAGCTTGATTAATTTTTGTAATGAGATTGCAGGTAGCTTTTTCGATCGCCCTCATCCGAGTTGGATTATACATTGCTCGCATATCGGTTTCCAGGTGAATTGTCTGAGTTGGCGATTTTTTTAAAGCGAATTCAACACCAATACTACTAAGAATTAAGGAGCCAAAACTAATGATTATCTTTATTCATACATTTAACCATTAAATAACTAATGGAAAGACATAAAATTGCTAATGCTAAAGCCATCAAATCGTTACTAGAATATTTATCAAAATCGAAAATAATGATTTTACGGGCAACAGCAATCAAAGAAGTGATAATTACTAATTCAGCTTGCAAGCTATGTTTGCCCATATAAACAGCAACATTTGCTAGCAATTCCAAGGCAATTAAAATGTCTAAAAATAAACCAAAAATCTTAACGATCGAGCGATCGAAGAAAGCAGTTGGTTCTGCAAATAATTGTTTGCTCAAAACAACGAATAAATCGTGAAGAGCAACAAAAATAACAACTAAAAGAGCAATAGATAAGATTTTAGCAACTAAATTTTCACTGACCTCAACTAAACGCAGGAAGTTCTTATCATTTCCGATCGCCAATATTCTCGCCAATAATTTTTTCATGATTTAAGACATACCTACATCCTTTCTAATCCCTAATCCCTAATCCCTAACCCCTATCTCCCTAATTACGGTGCTAACCTTTCCCTCAACCAACCTCCATCGTCTTTGAGGCTATATCTAAGGCGATCGTGAAGGCGACTGGGACGACCTTGCCAAAATTCAATTAGAGAAGGTACGATCCGAAAGCCTCCCCAATGAGGTGGACGAGGAATTGGTCGATCTTGATATTTTTGCTCTAATTCTGCTAATCTTCGCTCGAAGACTTCTCGACTAGCTACTACCTGACTTTGCTCTGATACCCAAGCCCCAAGTTGAGAGGCAAGCGGACGACTTTGAAAATACTCATCAGATTCTGCTGCTGAGACCTTTTCCACTCTCCCCTCAACTCTGACTTGACGTTCTAGTTCTCCCCACCAAAAAACCAAAGCAGCATAAGGATTTTTAGTTAATTGCTGTGCTTTGAGACTTTCGTAGTTAGTATAGAATACGAAGCCTCTTCGATCGAAATCTTTGAGCAAGACTATGCGTGCCGAAGGTTTGCCATCGGCAGTAGTAGTAGCGAGAGTCATGGCATTAGGCTCTAATAATTGAGCTTCTAGTGCCGTTTGAAACCAATTGCGAAACTGCTCGAATGGATCGAGCGCAGCTTCTGCCTCAACCAATCCAGCGCGAGTATAGTTTTGTCGTAAATCGGCAATATTCATCGAATCCTAAATGACTACAACACCTGCAAAAGACGCGATCGCTATTTTAATTGACATGGCACAAAATGGAGAAATCGACCCTTGGGATGTCGATCCGATCGCCGCGATCGATCGTTTCCTCAGTGAATTAGGATTAATCGACGATCCCGAAGCCAGCGATCGCTACGCCGATCTACCCCAATCAGGACAAGCCTTTGTCTGGGCATCGATGTTAGTTTTACTCAAAGCCAATACCCTCGAACTCTTACAGCAAGAAGAACAACTAGAAGAAGAAGAATTTTTAGACTTTGACGAACTTCCAGATGGCGATCGCCAGTTATCCCTACCCCTCCACTTAGAGCATCATATTCGCCGCAGAGCAGCAGCACCGCCACCCCGTAGGCGCAAAGTAACTTTACAAGAGTTAATCGAACAACTCGAACAAATCTCTAGCGAACTGGAAAAAGTTTCTGCTTCTGTTTCTAAGTCTACTACTACTTATCATCGTTCTCGCAGGGAAACAGTTAAAGCGATCGCCCAATTAGCTCATGATGAAAATCTAACCGAAGTTGCTAGTCTCCTAGAAAAATTTTTGTCATCTCATTTTCCTCCATCAACCTTAGAATCAGATGGTGTCGAATTAGATCGGCTCTTAGATTTATGGTTTCAAGCTACGATTGCTAACCATCATCAAGACAAACAGGAACATCATCAACCCACCATTAAAGGCGAACGAGTGGGTGTATTTTGGGCGCTGCTATTATTATCAGCACAATCTAAAGTAGAGTTATATCAACAGGAGTTTTACCAAGATCTCAAGATAAGACCGATCGTCGCCCATCATCTTGATGGAGTTTCTTTAGTCAACAATTAATGATTAAACTAAGACATATTGCTCTAACAGATTTGTTAATCAGGCTGATATAAATAAGAAATATTTAATCGCAAAAGTTGAGGAGATGCTTTCATGAAAGCCATGATTCTGGCTGCTGGTAAAGGTACTCGTGTCCGTCCTATTACCTATACAATTCCTAAACCATTAATCCCAATTTTGGAAAAGCCAGTAATGGAGTTCTTATTAGAACTCTTAAGGAAGCATGGGTTCGATCAAATCATGGTTAATGTAAGCCATCTAGCAGATGAAATCGAAAACTATTTCCGAGATGGGCAGCGTTTTGGCGCTCAAATCGCCTATTCTTTTGAAGGTAGCATCGTCGATGGCAAACTAGTGGGTAAAGCGATCGGCTCTGCTGGAGGAATTAGACGCATTCAAGATTTTAATCCTTTTTTCGATGACACGTTTATCGTTCTCTGTGGAGATGCTCTGATCGATTTGGATCTAACTGCCGCCTTGAAATGGCACAAAGAAAAAGGCTCGATCGCCACCATTGTAACTAAGTCAGTTCCTAAAGAAGAAGTCCCTAGCTATGGCGTAGTAGTTACTGATGAAGATGGTAAAATTCAATCCTTCCAAGAAAAGCCTTCTGTAGAAGAAGCTCTAAGCACTAATATTAATACTGGTATTTATATTTTTGAGCCAGAAGTTATAGATTTTATTCCTCCCAATCAAGAATTCGATATTGGTGGCGATCTCTTCCCCTTATTAGTAGAAAAAGGCGCTCCTTTCTACGCTGTATCGATGGATTTTGAATGGGTTGATATTGGTAAAGTTCCTGACTACTGGCAAGCCATTCGCGGTGTTTTAACAGGCAAGATTAAAAATGTTTCTATTCCTGGGGTGGAAGTTAAACCAGGGATCTATACAGGCTTAAATGTGGCAGTTAATTGGGATAAAGTTGATATTACTGGTCCAGTTTACATCGGCGGTATGACACGCATCGAAGATGGAGCGAAAATAGTCGGTCCAACTGCGATCGGTCCTAATTGCTCGATCGGTAGTGGCGCAACGGTAGATAATAGTGTCATTTTCCAATATTCTCGCTTAGGGCCAGTCCGTTTGGTAGATAAACTAGTTTTTGGACGCTATTGTGTTGACAAAACAGGCGCTTCTATAGATTTACAAGCAGCAGCACTCGATTGGTTGATTACCGATACCCGTCAAACTCCTCCCAACCAAGCAGAACATGATGTGATTAAGAATTTATTGGATGGGGAGATTTAGAGGAGCAGGGGTGCAGGGGTGCAGGGGAAAAAAGTAGCAAGTAGCAAGTAGCAAGTAGCAAGTAGCAAGTAGCAAGTAGCAAGCAAGAAAACCTATTGCCTTGTGACTTCTGACTTCTGACTTCTGACTTCCCTAATCCCTAACCCCTAATCCCTAGCCCCTTTTTTGCCATGAACCATGAACCATGAACCATGACCCATGACCCATTTAACTCTACAAGTAGAGGGTAAAGGCGATCGCTTGGATATTTGGTTGTCCGAGCAATTAGTAGATCTGTCTCGATCGCGCATACAGAAGTTAATTGAAGATGGTAATGTCGAGCTAAATGGTTTGGTTTGTAGGGCAAAGAAAACTAAAGTTCATTCAGGCGATCGCCTGAGTTTGTCCATTCCTCCCGCTCAAACTCTCGATTTACAACCAGAACCTATTCCTCTGGAAATTCTCTATGAGGACGATCATTTAGTGGTTATTAATAAACCTGCTGGTTTGGTTGTTCATCCCTCTCCAGGTCATGAATCTGGTACTCTGGTTAATGCTCTCTTGCACCACTGTAAAAATTTAGCTGGAATTGGAGGTGTACAGCGTCCTGGTATAGTTCATCGACTCGATAAAGATACCACTGGCGCGATCGTCGTTGCTAAGACCGATTTTGCCCATCAGCATCTACAGGCACAAATTAAAGCTAAAACAGCTAGAAGGGAATATCTAGGGGTCGTCTATGGCTCTTTTCCTAACGATTCAGGAGTAATCGATCTACCGATCGCTCGTCATCCTCTCGATCGCCAAAAAATGACAGTGGTTCCCATCGAAAAAGGTGGCAGAAATGCTGTAACTCACTGGCAAGTAATGGAGCGACTGGGAAACTATAATTTAATTCATTTTCGTTTAGAAACAGGAAGAACTCATCAAATTCGCGTTCACAGTTCTTATCTCGGTCATCCGATCGTCGGCGATCCTATTTATAGTTCCAATCGTTCTGTTGGTGTAAATCTTTCAGGTCAAGCCCTTCACGCTTGGAAACTAACACTTCAACATCCTATTTCTGGTGAGTGGATTGAAGCTGTTGCTCCTGTACCTAACGAGTTTACTAAACTTTTAGAAGTATTGCGTCATAGAGTAGGTTCATAGTTCATAGTTCATTGTTCATTGTTTTAGAAAAATTGACCTCCTAGATTTTGCCAAGTCGTGATTTTTCTGTTACTTTTAAAAATAAATATCCGAACGTTCGTACGTTTTTAATGGAGAAACTAGACAAGAGAAAATTACTTGGTCAAGATAGCCGAGAAACAATTTTAGCAGTTGCCTTAGAGCTATTTATTACCAAAGGTTATGATGCAACTTCGATCGACGATCTGCGTGTTGCAGCGGGATTTCGTTCTAAAGCCAGTCTTTATACACATTTTAGAAATAAAGAAGATGTTTCAGAAGCCTTAATGAGCAGAATTTTAGCTGAATTAGAGCAAACAGTGATAACCGCTTGCGAACAAGCCGATCGAGAACCTTTGGCACAATTTACCGCTTGTTTTAGTGCTTATATTTACTGGGGAATTTCTCATCGTCAAGAGTATACTTTTCGTTTTCTGCGATCGCAACAGCAAAGAATGATAACAGGCAAATATGACTATCAAAATACTCGTCCTTCTGAAATTTATTTTAAGATGCTGAAAATTATTCGACAACTACGATTAGATTATCCAATCCGTCCGATCGCAGATGAAGCCTTAGCGAGTATGACCATGGGATTAATCAGTCGTGCTGTTATCGATTTAGAATCTTTCGGCGATCTAAGTTTATCCGAACAAGTCGAGCAAATTATGGATATGTGTATTGGGATAGTTTTTAGGGAACAGGGGGCAGAAGGCAGGAGGCTTTAAAGTCATAAGTCATAAGTCATAAGTCATAAGTTTTTTACTCATTACTCATTACTCATTACTCATTACTCATTACTTTTTCCCCTACACCCTAAACCCTTACACCCTTACACCCTGTTTTCTGCAATGAACTATGAACTATGAACGATCGACAATTTATCGAAACAAACAATCAACCTTGGCTGGCGATGGAACAATTTCCAGGTACAGAAATTATGCCACTTGCCGAACCCGTTGCTCAAGGTTCAATTCATAAACTAAAAATGAAAGCAGGAACTATTATTCCTGTCCATCAACATCCCTGTGATGAATACGTTTATGTCTTAAGTGGAATCATCAAAACAGGCGATCGAGAATTCAGTGAGGGAACTTTTTGGTTTACACCTGCCAATACTGAAAATGGTTCGCATCAAGCCATCACAGATGTGGAAATTATCACAATTCGATTAGGTGAGATGGGAATATTTGCATCATAAAATCCCCAATTCCCTACTTTCCAGAATTCGCCCGATTTTTAGTTGAATTGGGGATTGATTCTATGAGTTTGAATTCCGATTCGGTGTCGATCATAATTTTTTCTTAAGCTAGGAGTGATATAACCAATCTAGATCTTCAAGTTTACAAACAGGGATACTAGAAATCGATCGTGACAATAACGTGGATAGATTTTGCGATCCGCTTGCTAATGGCTTTAGTCTTAGGTACGGCAATCGGGATTGAACGGCAATGGTTAAAAAGAAGAGAAGTACTTAAGATTAACGTTTTAGTCTGTCTTGGCGCAGCGATGTATGTCATGATGGCATCTATGGTTGAAAATGATTCGAGTCCGACCCGAGTGGCAGCTCAAATCGTTTCTGGAATAGGCTTTTTGGGCGGAGGAGTCATTTTTCGTGAAGGTACTAGCGTGCGCGGACTGAATACGGCAGCAACGATTTGGTGTGCGGCGGCAATTGGCTCTTTAATCGGCTACGGCAAGTTTTTCCAAGCTTATGCTGGAGTTATAGCGATCGTAGGTGCTAATTTATTATTTAGACCTCTAGTACCAATATTTCAACAAAAACAAGAAATAGTGAAGAACACGAGTCCTGAAACTGAAACTCAACAATATCATCTCAAAATTATTTGCAATGGAGAAGATGAGGCTCGTGCCAGAGAATTGTGGCTTGAACTAGTCAAAAATGGAGAATTAAGCTTAAATTCAGTTACTAGTAAAACTTTAGCGCTCGATTCAACAGATAGCTCGAATAAGGTAGAGATTAATCTAGATTTTCTCTCTAAAGGTCAAAATTCTCTACTCTTTTTTTGGCTGAGTAGTCATCAAGAGCAATCATCGTTAGAGGATGTCTGAAAAGTCAGAAATGACTCGCAATTCGATCGCTAAAATAAAAAAACTCTCGTTACGATAATCTGTTAAGAAAATGGGTGCGTGCCATAGAAGATCGCCATCCCAGCCCATCAGCAGCAATTTTGGACAGCCAATCAGTAGAAACAGCAACGATGATTCATTACGATGTTGGTTATGATGCTGGCAAACAAATCAAAGGTCGTAAGCCTCATGTACTAGTAGATACTTTGGGATTGTTAATTATAGTAGTAGTTACCGCCGCATCGATGCCAGAAAGAGAGGGCGCAAAGCAAGTTTTTGCTAGATTACATCAATTGAAAACGCAATTTTCCCGTCTTATCAAAATTTGGGTTGACGGTGGTTATCGTGGTCAAGGTTTTATCCCACATTCCGCAGGTTGCTCTGAAAATCTGAATATTTTTAAAGTTCTTATTTAG
>CAZJTL010000094.1:0-18465 GCA_964548905.1 uncultured bacterium
GGTCTTGAATTATTTTCTCTTATTTTGTTCTGACTTTTGCAAGAGGTCTAATCAGTAAGACTTTACCAAACATTACAGATTGTTACTTTGTTTCTAATAAATGAGACTGAAGCATTGAACATCTCCTATCTTCTAGATTGGTTAGTCAAATTTAATTGACAATCACATCAATTAAGTCACTTTTATTGAAAGTATAGAAGGAGAGCTCAATGCTTGACGCTTTTTCCAGAGCTGTAGTAACAGCAGATTCTAAAACTGCACCTATCGGTGGTTCTGAGCTAGCTGCGCTCAGAGGTTTCATCGCTGAAGGTAACAAGCGCTTGGATGCTGTTAACGCTCTTGCTAGCAACGCAAGCTGTATCGTTTCTGACGCGATCGCTGGTATGATTTGCGAAAACCAAGGCTTGATCCAAGCTGGTGGTAACTGCTACCCCAACCGTCGTATGGCTGCTTGCTTACGCGATGGTGAGATTATCTTACGCTATGTCAGCTATGCTATCTTAGCTGGTGATGCTTCAGTTCTTGAAGACCGTTGCTTGAATGGTTTAAAAGAAACCTACGCTGCTTTAGGTGTACCTACCACCTCCACTGCTCGTGCAGTTGGTATTATGAAGGCTTCTTCTGTTGCACACATCAATGGCACTAACAGCCCAGCCGCAGGCGGTTCAAGATACAAAAAGAATGAAACTGCTCAAGGCGATTGCTCTGCTATCGCAGCAGAAGCAGCTAGCTACTTCGATCGCGTAGTTGCTGCTGTCAGCTAGTTTTTCCTTAATTAAGAACGCCTGCTCTTAAAAAGATTAAAGGCGTAAAGATTTAGCAAAAGTTTGTCAAGAACTATTTTGGGAGATATTCGGAATCATGAAATCCGTTGTTACAACAGTTGTCACTGCTGCTGATGCATCAGGTCGTTTCCCCAGCACCTCGGATCTAGAGTCAGTCCAAGGTAGCTTGCAACGCGCTTCTGCTCGTTTAGAAGCTGCTGAAAAGCTAGCTGGAAATATCGATGCAGTTGCTAAAGAAGCTTACGATGCTTGCATCAAGAAATATGCTTACCTCAATAATGAAGGTGAAGCTAATTCTACTAATACTTTCAAAGAAAAGTGCCTTCGTGACGTTAAACACTACCTACGTCTAATCAACTACTGCTTGGTTGTTGGTGGTACTGGTCCTTTGGATGAGTGGGGTATTGCTGGACAGCGTGAAGTATACCGCGCTTTGGGTCTACCTACCGCTCCTTACGTTGCAGCTTTAACCTTTGCTCGTAATCGTGGTTGCTCTCCTCGCGATATGTCTCCTCAAGCTCTTCTTGAGTACAACGCTCTTCTCGACTACGCAATCAATTCCTTATCCTAGGAAGATTTTGCTTAATAACTCTGTAACTGACTGAAAGTTATTTCAGTTAGTAGATGAGGACTCCATAGCTGTTGCTTTGACTAATTTTAGCTTGAGTGTCAGCTTAGGAGTCCTCTTGTTTTATTTCTCTTTGGCAGAAGGCAGAAGGCAGAAGGCAGGAGGTTTTTAATTGCGAATTGCGAATTACGAATTGCGAATTGTCTCCCCTACACCCTACACCCTACACCCTACACCCTAACCCCTAATCCCTAACCCCTATGAAACAGTAGCTAACAAGCCGCTATGTTTTAGTAAAGGTTCGGTATTTGGTTCTCTGCCTCGAAAAGCTTTAAATACTTCCATTGGATGAAAACTACCACCCAAACCAAGTACTGTATCACGGAAGCGTTTACCAACAGAAGCGATCGCGTCTTCATTTTCTAAACCAACTTCTTCAAAAGCAGCAAAAGCATCGGCGCTTAAGACTTCTGCCCATTTATAACTGTAGTAACCAGCAGCATAACCACCAGCGAAGATATGGTTAAAAGAACACAAGAAAGCATCTTCTGGTAAGGGTGGAATGACCATCGTAGTTTGAGCAAGGCGATCGCGTACTTGTTTAAATGTTTCTTCTCCTCCTGGTTGATAGCGATGATGCAATTCAATATCTACCAAACCAAAATGGAGTTGTCGCAACATTGCCGTACCACTCATATAATTACGAGCGGCAAGTAATTTTTCATAGTAATGTTCTGGTAAAGTTTCCCCAGTTTGGTAATGCTTCGCCATACCAAAAAGAGTGGCGCGCTCGTAACACCAGTTTTCCATAAACTGACTGGGCAATTCAACCGCATCCCACTCCACATTATTAATACCTGCCGCACCAGCATAATCGACTTTGGTGAGCATGTGCTGCAAACCATGACCGAATTCATGGAAAAGAGTAGTTACTTCCATAAAAGTCATTAAGCTGGGTTTATCATCGACTGGGGGAGTTTGATTGCAAACCAAATAAGCTACAGGTAGACGAGTAGTAGTTTGCCCATCTTCAATTAGTTTGGCACGACCGACACAATCGTCCATCCATGCACCACCACGTTTTTCAGCAGGACGACTGTAGGGATCGAGATAGAAATGGGCAATTGTTGCACCTGTATCGTCAGCAACTTGGAAATAACGTACATCGGGATGCCATACTGGTGCTTGTCCGTCAGCAGCAGTAATAGTTACACCAAAAATGCGTTTCGCCAAACCAAATAATCCTTCTAATACTTGGGGTAAAGAGAAATAGGGGCGTAATTCTTCTTCATTAAAAGCAAATTTAGCCTCTCGTTGTTTTTCTGACCAAAAAGCAATATCCCAATGTTTTAAATCGTCATCTTCTGCGAAAGCTTTCAATTCTTCTAAATCTTTAACCGCCGCATCGTAACTAGCTTGGCGCAATTCTTCGGAAAGCTTTTCTACCGCTTCGACATGGGGAGCCATTTTTTTGGCAAGACTCAATTGGGCAAAGCTAGCAAAACCTAATAATGCTGCTTTTTCTTTACGCAATTCTAAGATGCGATCGATAGCGGGATTATTATTTAAATCGCCACTAGAAGCACGACTGATAAAAGCTTTGTAGAGTTTTTCTCTCAATTCTCGGTTGGTGGCATATTGTAAGAAAGGCACATAGCTAGGAAAATCAAGAGTAATTAACCAGGGGCCATTTTCTGGAGTAGCATTTTCTTCACCATCTGCACGCGCCGCCTGTGCTGCTAAACTGAGGGCGCTAGCAGGTAATCCATCTACCTCTTCTGGTTGAGCGAGTTTTAATTTAAAAGCTTTAGTCGCATCGAGAACGTTGTTAGAAAACTTAGTAGCAAGTTCGGCTAATTCTAATTGAATTTGATTGAAGCGTTCTTTTTGTTCTCCTTCTAAACCAACACCAGCAAGTTCGGCATCTTTAATCGCTGCTTCAACTATGCGCTGTTGGGCTGGTTCTAGATTATCCCATTGTTTGGCTTTAATTGCTTTAAAACCTTCGTAGATGGGTTTGCTTTGACCGAGTTTGTTGACAAACTTAACGATTTCTGGTTGAACTGTTTCGTAAGCTTCTCTCAATTCTGGGCTGTTTTTGACACCCATTAAATGCCCAACAATACTCCAACTCCAAGTCAATTTTTCTTCAATTTTAGTTAGAGGTTCAACCAAACCATTCCAACTAGGAGTTAGGTTAGCTTCTAGATGAGTTAGTTTATCTTCTAATTCCGCCAAAATTTGCGTCATAGCAGGAATTATTTGTTCTGGCTTAATTTGCTCGAAAGGTGGCAAACCCTTGCCAATTAAAAGGGGATTATCATTAATAACGGCGTTTGTCATAGTCGGACGTTGTAATATCTGCGATTTTGTCTTTCTTTACGGTAGCGCGATCGCTCTTGCTAAAACAGCCTTTGGTATATCGGGATAACCGAAACTATTATCAGTTATAGCAATTCTCGGTTGAGTGAGATGCACCTTGTAGTAGATAGGGAGCAGGCAGCAGGCAGCAGGCAGCAGATAAGTAGTCGGGCTTTCATTAAATTCATAAGTGGAGGTAGGGAGCTTTCTAGCAGGCAGCAGAAATATAAATTGTGTAATTAATTTTGTCTACCTACTTAATAAGAATTTTGCTTTGTACCTCATCTATTTGAGAAACGCTATATTAGTTATTAGTGATTAGTTATTTGCTGAATTGCTGACTGCTGACTGCTTGTTTAATTAATTTGGTTTAAGCACTTAGAAAAATTTATTTTTTCAATCATTTTCTTTATATAAGCTTCAAGATCGAATGTTATAAATAAGTAAGCTTATTAAAGTTATTTGTCTCAAAAAATATAATTTTAAAACAAAGCTTTTTTAGAAAAAATGCGACTCAAGCGAAGATCGATGCCGCTAACTTTTTGTCGCTGCATATTCAATAATGAATTCATCTATAAAAAAATGAACAAATTATCAGTTAAAATCTTATTATCGTCAATAGTTTTTTTAAGTCAATTATTTAATTTTAACGATCGCGCTTTAAGTATAAACATCAACAATAATTACGATGATATTGATTTCAATTTAGAATGGCGCAATCGAGATTATTTTTATTATACTCAAAATTTTCTAGCAACAATTTATTCTCAAAATTTATGGGAAAGTAAAACCACTCTATGGCAACAGAACTTATTTGCTAATTGTGTTGAGCGAGCAATTTGTCAAACAGAAAACACGAAAAAAACTTCACTACAACATTCTCGACTACATTTACTCGAAAGCTTACAAACTATTGAATTAAATGGCAAAAATGGAGATATTTCTGGTCAATCTAATGTCCCTATTCTCGCTCAAGTAAGTTTTGGTGATATTTATAAAGATGTCTACGATTACGATATTAAGATCGATCGCAATAAAAAGAATCAGTCTGATTCAATCAGATTATTAATTACTCAAGAATCTTTAGATTTTTTAAAAGTCGAAAAGAAAATTGATGATTTTAATAATAAATCAATCGGTCGATTTAAGTTTGAGACTAAATATAGTAATAGTAATTTATCAAGCCCATCTTTTAAAAAATTAGAGCTGGCAAAAACATCTAAAATCAAGAATCAATCTGATTCTTTAACAAGTCTTTCTTCTAGCGATCGGCATTTAGAATCTCTTAGTACTACTTTGCTGAAGAGAAATAAACATGCTAACAACTTAGAGTTTAATCCTGTTTTTAATAAGATTCAAAAATATCAAGTAAAATACTCTAACGAAGATCGCTACAACACTCAACAATCTAAATGGGAAAGAGCTATAGCTCAACAAATGATGGTCAAAAAACAACAACTAGACATGCAACACCAACAGCGTAAAATTCAGATCGAACAAAAAATGAAACAAATGTACAATGAGCAACAAAAACAAAGTTTAGGACAACCGCTTGCACAGCAACAACAATATCAACTACAGCAGTACTATTATTAGAGAACGCCTCCCCTAAACTCCATGAACGATGAACTATGAACCATGAACACTTATTAATACCTTGGAACTGGTTAATTGAACCATTACAATTTGAGTTCATGCGTAATGCTCTTGCCATTGGCTTTTTATTGGGAATTTTGAGCGCAGTGGTAGGTAGCTATTTAATCGTTCAGCAAATGAGCATGATGGCTGGAGAAATTGCCCATGCAGTTTTACCTGGTATTGCTTTAGCTTATTGGTTCGGCTTTAATCTTTTTTTTGGTGCGTTTATTTCTGGTTTGATTAGTGCTTTATTGGTGGGATTTATTAGCAGGCGATCGCGCATTAAAGTAGATTCAGCAATGGCGCTCATGCTAACTAGTTTTTTAGGTTTAGGAGTATTATTAATAGAAATATTACAGACTAAGAAAATAGATCTGAGTAGTATTCTTTTTGGCGATATTTTAGAAATTAATTCAACTGATGTTTGGCAAACAAGTATAATTACTATTTTGATTTTATTCTTTAATCAAATATTTTATCCACAATTATTATTTTATAGTTTCAATCCTCAAGGCGCAAAAGCTTATGGATTGCCTGTCGATAAAATTTATTTTGGTCTAATTGTGGCAATTTCTATAACTATTGTTGCTAGCATTCAATCTGTTGGTATTCTTCTAGTAACAGCTCTTTTGATTGGCCCAGCAGTCTCAGCATATTTAGTAGTAAAAGAGCTACATCAAATGATGATATTAGGAGCCGTTTTAGGAATTATTTCTAGTTGGACAGGCATGTACTTAAGTTATTACTTGGATATTCCTTCTGGCGCAACAATTGTAATAACTATAATTCTGATATTTTTAATATTTTTATCCCTCAGCGATCGAAAAAGTAATCATAAAATTAGTCGCAGATTTTCGAGAAAATCTGATTGATCTAGCTTCGCTCGGCTTTAATCAACAACACTGACTTAACAGGACGTTTTAGATGATTTCCTTGTTTATCTACTTTTCCGTAAGCAGTTTGACCTTGATAATACAAAGAAGCAGAACTTCCTCCATCTAAATTAATCGCTTTTTCTGCTCCTAAATTTTTGAGAAATGTTGCCATCTCCGTCAACGACATGCCTGAATCGTTAGGTGAATCTGGTTTTTGTGCCACCATTAAGAAAATCACTCGACGATCGCCTGTGATAGCAATAGCGCTTCTAGCATTAGGTTGGCTACTTCCTAGAGCATCTTTAATTACTTTTTTATCTTGAGAGACTATAAAAGCTTCCCGTTCAGAGGTGTTTGTGGGCAATAATTGTGGTCCGCCACCTACAGCATCTTTGAGTTTACAATTAGGGGGAATTGGTTCGCTGTGTAAAACAATATCGTACCGAGATTCTTCTCCACAAGCATAGATGCGAAATTCACTGCGATCGAGAATTTGCTTCATTTGGGGCATTAACTGGGGATTGTTAACCAATCGCTCGTTTTCTCTGGGATCGGCTACTATTTGTCCTTGATTAATAACGTAGGATGTAGTTTTTTGATTGTTGGGATCGAAAAAACCAGCGTTGATCGCGGCGATCGCTTGATGTTTTTGGGCAAAATCTGGCAAGTGGGTGAGTGCTGGTTCACTGGCGGTGGCGATCTCTAACTGGTGGCGATCGGGTACGATCAGCATATGCACAATGCTATGGGGCAAAAGTTCGGACTTGTAGATTAGTTCTTGTTTGGATTCCGATTGTGCTGAAGCCTCAATTAGTTTGTTGTTAATGCCAGTTCCCAGAATAATTAAGGCAAAAAATAAAAGCGATCGTAGCCAGAATTTTGATTTCACTTTTTTTTTAATTCTCAGCGTGATTAAAATTTAATGCCAATTTGTCCGTTAACACCACGAATTGAGTGATATCCTGCACCAAAGAAGAGATTGCCATCAGAATTAAACTGTAATCCTCCTGAATAAGCAACTGTATCATCGCCTGAATAAATTCCGATCCCTGCATAGGGAGAAACGAAGGGTAAACTGATAAAACCTAATAAATCCCCTCCTGTCGCCCCATCTTCACCAGTGCCAACTTCTAAACCAATATTCAAAAATCTGACACCAGCAGCATAACTGACATCATCATTTTTAACACCTACAGAACCCCAAGCTCTAGGTAACAATTGACTGTAAGCAGGTTGAGACAAACCTAGAGTCAACAAAGCGATCGGCGCGATGTAGGTTGCAATTATACCAATGAGAGAATGTTTTTTAGCAATTTTCTTCATTCTTACTGTCGAGGGATTTTGCCTACGTTTGTTTTAGACTCACAGACAGCAAAAATGTTTCCCGATCGCGTAGTTTGACAACTATAGCGTTGACGCAACAGTTTTTTATTAAAGTCATAACGATTTCAATATAGATGCCATACTTTGAGATTACATGTTAAAGTCCGCAGCGAGTCGATCGACAAGAACCAATTGTTCCTTCTGCCTTCTGCCTTTTGCCTTCTCAAGAATCAGGATCTGCAAAGACTGGATTATTAATAAACTCTCGATCGGTTAAGCTGTGAAGAAAAGCAAGTAGATCGCTTTTTTCTGGAGAAGTTAACTTAAATCCTTGGATAAACTCACTTTTATAAGGATTCTTACTCCCTACTCCTGCCCATTTACCTTTATTAATAGTTCTTCCCCCTGCTTGATAATGGTCGATCGCTTCTTCTAAAGTGGCAATACTACCATCGTGCATATAGGGTGCAGTTAAAGCAATATTGCGTAGAGTGGGAGCTTTGAAACGTCCCATATCTTTTGGCTGATGAGTTAATTCATATACGCCAGTATTTTTAGGAGGATAAGCTCCTTTTCCGTCAAGATTATATAGTCCCGTATTGTGAAAAGCGATTTCAGTAAATGCCAAACGTTCGTGTTTGAGCGAATCGCTAAAGTTAATGCCACCATGACAGTGAAAACATTCTAAGCGTTCGCTGTTAAATAATTTTTCTCCACGTTTAGCAGCTTCAGATATGGCTTGAGAATTGCCACCATAACGATAGCGATCGTAAGGAGAATTAAAAGAAATTAAAGTACGTTCAAAACAAGCGATCGCTTTAGTTAAGTTTTTAATACTAATAGGATTTGGTCGATCGCTAAAAGCAGTAGTAAACATCTGACGATATTTAGCGTCATTTTTCAAGAAGTTGACAATTTCTTCTTCTTTCCCTGCCATACCCATTTCCAGAGGATGTTCCCCAAATAAAGGGATAAGTGCCTGAGTTTCCAAGCGTTGTTGTAAAGGATTTGCCCAGGTTAAGACGGAATTGTAGGCAATATTAGTCAAACCCATCGAGTTTCGTGGATGAGATTCACCTGTTGCACCTATGCCTACTTTTTTTCCGTCAGTAAAAGCTAAAGACTGTTGATGACAAGAAGCACAGGCGAAATTGCCAGTTATCGACAATCGTTTTTCATAAAATAAATGTCTTCCTAACTCCACTTTGGCAGCCGTCATCGGATTATCTTTGGGTATGACTGGTTTCGGCATCCAAGTAGGCAGATTCCAATCGTAGTCAGAATTACTATTCGTTGCTAAAACTTTACTCAAACCAATTGATAGACAAATAGATAAAGCAAAGGCGATCGCTAAATTTAACCAACGATAATCTTTCATTCAACTCGGAAAAAAGTTTGTCCTGAAGAAGGTTTATTCTCGAATGCTAAACCAAGATTATGGATAATACCCGAACAATCTCTATCTTGTGGAGAAGACATACAACCCATTGACGTATCTGGTTGATTGGTATTTAAATCGGTTTGCGTTAATAAATTAGCTATATCAGCAACAACCACATTTGTGTCGGGATTAAACTGTTTGAAGCTAATAGTAGAACGATTGGGATTGCTACAATCTGAAGGCTGCTGAGTATCAGAATTTGCTTGACAACCCGTACTGCCAATGTGAATCGGAAAGCCGCGATCGCTATGACTTTGAGAATTCATTTTCTGTTTTTGATGCTGATTCTGTTTGAGGGCAGTATTTTGAGTTTCTAAGTCTAGTCGCATAAATTTGTAGCCACCTCGCCAATTCCACCATAAAGAGGTTAAATTCAATGGAGATGAGGCTAAGGTTGCGTCTGCGTGATTGAGTTGGGCAGAAATTCCGAGGGTAAATTGTAATCCTTGGTAATTACCTGGAGAAATTGTGCCTACTATTTTATTTCTAGTGTCTACTGTGCCGTTACTACAACCACCAGATTTATCTTCAAAATCTAATAAGGCGATGTTTTGATATTGCCATTTGCCATCTTGTTCTAAATTAAGAGGAATAGCTTTACCACTAGCATCAATTAGAGCGACATCAGAAATATATAAACGAAAGTCTGATGGGGTAACATTTGTGGCGGAAGTTCCCAGATCGGAATAACTTTTAGAGCAAGTAAATGGTTGCTTGCCCACTTTAGCAGCAAAGTTAATCGTCACTGCTTTTCGATCGGCGTTTTGAGCTTGACTAGTTTGATAGATTCCCAAAGGAATAGTTACAGCGATCGCGACGGAAACAATTTTCTGGAATAGAGTAGAGAACATAAGCGATCGAACTACTAAGAAAGTCAGTGATAACTTTTGTGTTTAGTGTTCAGATCGTAGTTAAAGTATTTAAATTTGTCTAAAGACAAGCTGTCAAACTTTGAGAAAGAATTCTCGACCGAAGTTTACCTCATATTTCTATTTATTCTTAGTAAAGATTATTTCTTTTACTTTTGGTTCTAAATCAATAGATAAAATGCTTATTTTTCCTTGTCGATCGCTTGAAAATGACATCATTTTAACTTCGTCTAAATCTTCTGATCGCGCCTCAAAAAAATTGTAGTGATAATGTGTAATCTCAAACATATTTGCCTGAAAAATTGCTTGTAGATTTCCTTCTTTTAATTGAATCTCTATGTTTCCATAACCAGGATGTTGATAAATTCCTAGATAATCTGAGAGAGGATGAGATGGTTGAGTTCCTTTTTGGCGATCCGCTTCTCTTTTTTCGATTTGTTCTGCTTTTTCTTGTTGTTCTTTACTGTCTATTTGTTTAAATTTTTCGTGCCAATCAATTGCTTCTAATTCAAGCAAGCGATCGCAAATAAAATAAGCCAGAATAGTTGGCAATTTGCTGATGAATAAATTCGTCAAAATCACCATGCCAATTTGTTGCTGAGGCAGCAGTAAAGTTAATGAAGAAAAACCATCAAGATTGCCTCCATGTTCGATGAGATGATATCCTCGATAGGGATAAATAAACCAGCCCAAACCATAAGTTTTATACCAAATTTCCTCTAATTCTGTTGGTTCTGAAATAAGGATTTGAGGTGAATGAATTTGTTTTAAACTAGTCGAAGAAATTATTTGTCGATCGCTATACTTGCCTCGATCGAGATTGAGAATTAACCATTTACTTAGATCGGTGACATTGCTATTAATCGAACCTGCTGGCGCGATCGAATCAACATTGAGAAAAGGCATTTGTCTGAGGCGATCGCCTTTTACTTGATAGGGAAGAGCAACATCTTCAAATTTCTGAGATTCAGTCACAGAAAAATTACTATTTTCCATTCCCAAAGGATAAAAAATTTCTTGTTTAACAAATTCTTCCCAACTACTATTAGTAACTTTACCGATTAAATAACCAGCAGTCGTATACATTAAATTTTGATACTGATATTTGGCGTGTAATTGTTGAGAAGGTTCAAGATATTGCAGGCGATCGATTAATTCTGAACGAGAAAAACTAGTACCATGCCACATCAAATCATGACGCGGTAAACCCGACTGATGAGTAACTAAATCTCGCACTGTTAGATGTTTGCTGGCATAATCATCGTATAGCTTAAAGCTAGGTAAATAATATCTAACTGGTTTGTCCCAATCTAATTCACCGCGATCGACTAAAATTCCCATAGCAGTAGTGGTAAAAGCTTTACTACAGGAGGCGATCGCAAACTGAGTTTTGGGGGTGACAGGTAATCGATTATCAACATCGCGCCAACCAAAACCTTCAGAAAAAATAACCTGGTTCTCTTTCACGATCGCGATCGCTAAACCTGGAACTTTCCACTTTGGCATTAAAGCGTTAATGTATTCGCACAGCCATTGCATAGAAGTAGGGATTAGGGGTTAGGGTTTAGGGGTGTGGGGTGTAAGGGTGTGGGGGAGCGTTAAAAAGACAAGGGTGACAAGGGTGACAAGGGGGATAACTTCCTTGTCTTCTCTTCTACCTTGTCTCCTCCTCTGACGACTCTGGAGGACGTGCTGCCTTCTGCCCTCTGCCTTCTTGCAATGAACCATGAACCATGAACTATGAACCAATTTTTAATTAAATCCTAAAAAGTTTTTGAACCATTGTAGAAACTTACTAACATCTTGAGAGGAAATTTTTAGTAATGATAAAATTCCGACAATAATCAAAATAGAACCAATGAAAAAATTGTTTTGATATAAAGATAAGCCAACAATAACGATAAAATAAGGCGAGACAATTCTACTTATTTTTTCAACTATATTAACTACTTCAGGTTGCAAAGAATCTTCTGATTTTTCCTCTTCATTTTGTAAAACAGTATTGGCTTGCTGGCTTTCTTCTAAAGGCGGTTTAGCTGAAAACATAATATTTTGAAAATCGGTTTTTTCTTGCTGCTTAGGTTCTTTTCCAAACATTTCTAGCACTTCCTAATAAAAACTAAACATATAGCAATCCTAAATCATTTGTGAAACGCTTCTATTGCCTATTGCCTATTGCCTATTGCCTACCCCAACCGATTAATTCACAACTCAAACAGGATTGCTATATTTTTTAATTACTACTATAATCCCCGTTCCTTCTGCCTCCTGCCTTCTGCCTTCTGCTGCCTACTCCCTACTCCCTGCTCCCTTCAATTATGGTAGCCAAAAATCTGGCAAGAAGGATTTGCTAAAATCCCGAAAAGTCTTGTTAATTGTTCTTGCTATTTGAATATGAGGCTCATCGGCTTCTACGGGAATAATTTTAGCGGCTTTACCTGTGCCAAAACGATCGATTACCAGATTAGCAGCTTCTAAACCTGTTACATAGGCTTTTTCTTGCGACCAAGACCCATGATTGGTTATAATCCAGTCTCCACTCATGAATAGATGAGGAATAGCAGTTTTTGCTTTCAATAGATACTGATAGCTACCTGGTGCGAAGTGAGTTACACCTTGACTAACACGAATAACACAGCGATCGATTACTTTTGCTTGTTTAAATTCGGGAATGCAAGTAGCTAAATCTTGATGAACCTTGTCAATTATTTGTTCGTCTGTTTGTGATAATAGCTGGTTAGCATGATAAAAATCTGCTTCGATAACGCTTCCTGGTTCGTTTCGATATTCATCGTGAAGATGATTGAGATCGAAGAAAGTCCAGCCAGTTGTAGGATCGAAGCCAAAACAAGCATTGGAAGGAAGAGGTACATTAACGCGGCGATCGAACCATAATCTTGTCGCTAACACGTCAATTCCACCCAAATTAGCTAGATTGCGAAACTCTGAATATGTTTGTAAATTCTTACTGTTTCTCACAATCTTTTTCATGCCATTAACGCTGACAGAAAAGATTACCGCATCAGCATCAAATACTTCATCGTCACAGATAACTCCTTTCGCTTTACCTTCATCGTCGAGAAGAATATCGGTGACTCGTTTGTTAGTTAGTACTTTCCCTCCTAATTTTTCAATCTTTTGTACCCAAGGAGCAAAAATCTTTTCTCCTACCGTTCCTCGACACCAAACGACATCAAAATCTGGCTGGTGAGCTAGGATGAAATAGTAGAGCATTCCCAAGGCGGCGGCGGCGGAACATTGTTCGCCTGGGGCAAATAAGCCTACCAGCAGCATCGGTTCAAACGAGTCTCGATACAATCTTCCAGATACGCCAAATTGTTTGAATAATTCTCTAGCAGTGACTCGATCGTAACGCTGCCAAGCTCGATCAGAGTTATCAAAATCGATGACAGCATAAAGTAAGGGAAGGGCAGAAAGTCGATCGATTAAAGGTAAACGTTGGAAGCGAGTATAGAGAAAAGTTCCTAATGGAGAAGGTAATCTTGGTTCATCCTGAAAAATTGGGGATTCGACTTCTAAACCCGCAGGCGAATATTGAGAAGAACGGGTGAAGGGAGTAAACGGATCTAATTCTAATTCATCAACCAGGTTAAAAATATTGCGGTAAGGATACCAGAAACCATGAATTCCACCTTCTACCGATCGCCCACCTGGAGTCTTCCATCCTGCTACTAAACCACCTGGATAGGTTGCAGCTTCTAAGAGGGTAACATCATAACCTTGTTGGGCGAGATGATAAGTTGCACCCAATCCTGCCCATCCTGCGCCAACTACTACTACTCGTTTTTGTTCTGACATGCTTCTGTTTAATTGCGATCGCTTTCTTGTTTTAGATTTTATCTATTTACTATTAGTAATAGAATCTTGAATCAAAGGTATAGCAATTTCAACAGTAGTCCCTTTGCCTTCTCCTTCACTAAATAAAGTAATAGTTCCTCCCATCAATTCCATTAAATTGCGCGAGATTGCCAAACCTAAGCCTGTACCACCAAACTTACGAGTTGTTGAGCCATCAACCATGACAAAGGGGCGAAATAGTTTATCTTGTTGTTGGGGATCGATGCCAATTCCCGTGTCTTTAACTGTTACTATTACTATCTTATTCATAGTACGATGGCTATTATTTTGATCTAAAATATTGTAATAGTTATTGTCATTTGAATTCTCAGTTAAATCATGTTCATTTATTATTTCTTGCTCTAATTCAAGCGAATCAAAAAGACTGAATTCATCTAGTTGAAAACTAGTATCATAAAACTCAGCTTCAGTTACTTTACGTTCTTTGAACTTAATTTTTCTACTAGTTTTGTTGACGATCTTTTTATATTTCTCTACACGAAGATCGATAGATATATAACCTGATTCTGTAAATTTAACAGCATTACTAACTACATTTAATAAAACTTGTTTTAATTTAGCAGGATCGGTAGCGACGATTAAATTATCTTGCCAATCAGGTATTTTAAATTGTAATCCTTTTTGTTGAATTGGTACGGTTTCTAAATCGATAACTTCTCCAATAATTTTAAATAAATTGACCTTTTCAATGCTTACTGAAAGCTTGCCAGCTTCAATTTTAGAAATATCTAAAACATCATTAATAATTCCCAATAAATGAATCGCCGCATCATCAGCTTGTTGCAAAAACTCTAATTCTTCTTCTTTACCGTCGCAATAGCCATCTTTGACAACTCTAACACAATTGATAATACCATTGAGAGGAGTTCTTAATTCGTGAGAAGTAGTAGCTAAAAATTCGCTTTTGAGTTGATTGGCATTTTTGGCTTCTTTCCAAGCAGAAACCATTTCATTACTCCAAGCTTTTAATCTGCCGATCATTTCATTAAGAGCGATCGACAATTGATTGAATTCATGGATATTAAAATTTTGAGGAATTGGATCTGTAGAATGTAAATGTTCTTCTTTGAGAGCATAATCTCTTAATTTTTCTAAAGGTAAAGCTAACTCACGAGAAATATATAAAGTAGCTAGATAACTCGCACCAATTAAACAAAAAGTCATCACCACTAAAACCTCTCGAATTTGTTTTAAGGGTGCTAGTGCATTATCAATAGGAGTAGCTGCTAAGACGATCCATTTTTGTAGATGTTCGCTATTAATGGGACTGGGAATAGAACTATAACCGGCTACTAATTCAACACCATCTTTTTCTAGGAAAAATAAATGAAGAAAATCTGGTCTACCCGCGATCGCATTTCTTAATAAAGTTTGTAATCTTCTTGCATCGGGCATTTGCGAAATATTTCGTCCCACTCGTTGCGGAAAAGGATGAGCCAAAATAATGCCATCTTGATTGATTACTACAGGATAACCGTCTAAAGAACCAGGCTCTACTCGCTCTTGATGCAGCAGTGCTGTTTGTACTGTAAGCGCATAGCGCAATTGTCCTTTAGGATCGTATACTGGCGCTGTCAATGACAATTTAAGCTGGTTGTTACCATCGTTAGTACTTTCGTTGCCTAAACCCGTTAATAATGACGTTGAAGGTAAAATCGATTCTATATTAATACGATTTGGTTCGGCAATTAATTGTTCTTTTTGCTGCTGCCACCAATTTTCATTGAAACTATCAGAAAAATCGCAAGTGCTAGCAGCTATTTCTCCAAGTTGAAAATCGATTAATTTGACACATTTAATCTTGGTTGGTATTTTTTGTGCCAATCGTTCTAAAAAATCTTGATACTGCAATTTGGAGTTAGACTTTAACACTGCCGTATCGCTAGCAGTCAATAAAATACTTTCTAGTGCTTCGATCGACTGATTGATACTTTCACTTTTTCTAACAGCACTTTCAGTTAAATTTTGTCTAGCCGTCTCCAAAAAAGCAGAACGAGCCTTGCGATAAGTAACATACACCCCCATTAATAGCACAGGAACGCTTAGCAGTAGTAAACGAGTTAGTAAGATACGACGAAACGAAGATTGACCTAGTGCCATAAAGTAGGGCTTGCAGCTTTACAAAGTCTCTACAGTTTAATCATATCTTTTGAAAATTTATCTGCCAGTCTAGATTTGTTAATAGGGGTTAGGGGTTAGGGGCTAGGGGTTAGGGATTAGGGGTGTAGGGGCAGGTTTAGAAACCTGCCCGTACGGGGTGTAGGGTGTAGGGGAAAGTAGGAAGTAGCAAGCAAAAAAAACTTAAGACTTAAGACTTAAGACTTATTCTCCTTCTGCCTTCTGCCTTCTGACTTCTGCCTTCTGACTTCTGACTTCTGCCTTCTGCTGCCTGCTGCCTACTCCCTGCTCCCTGTTTATACTAATACTCAGGCACGCTAGAATCTACTTCTTTACTCCAAGCAGTAATGCCACCTTTGACGTTTGTACCAACAATGCCTGCTTCTTTAAGAATACCTAAAGCTTTGGCAGAACGTCCGCCCATTTTACAATGAGCAATTAAGCGATGACCGTTGACCAACTGCTTAATCTTATCTATGCCATTGCCATTTTCGATATCTGGTAAGGGAATTAACACCGAACCAGGAATCTTAGCAATTTCATACTCGTTGGGATTGCGAACATCGATTAAAACATAGCCATCTGCACCGCGATCGAGCAGTTGCTTTAACTCTTTAACGGTCATTTCTGGAATTTCCATTTGCTGTTGCGCCTCCGCTGCTTTTGCTTGAGGGATACCACAGAATTGTTCGTAATCGATTAATTTTTCAATTACAGGACGTTTGGGATTGGGTCTGAGTCTTAACTCTCTAAAAGTCATATTTAGGGCGTTGTAGACCAATAATCGACCACTGAGAGTATTTTCTACTGGTACACCCAGAATAATTTTAATAGCTTCAGTAGCCTGAATTGTACCAACAACTCCTGGTAGAACCCCTAAAACTCCTCCTTCTGCACAAGAAGGAACCATTCCAGGTGGTGGTGGTTCTTCATATAAATCTCGATAATTCGGTCCGTCTTGATAGTTAAAAACTGTAACTTGTCCGTCGAAACGGAAAATCGAACCGTAAACGTTAGGTTTGTTTAATAAGACGCAAGCATCGTTAGTCAGATAACGAGTCGGGAAGTTATCTGTACCATCAATAACTACGTCGTAAGGCGCGAGAATGTCGAGTGCGTTCGCAGATGTGAGTGCAGTTTGGTACAAGTCTACTTGACAATCGGGATTAAGTTCTAAGATGCGATTCTTAGCAGATTCAATTTTGGGTTTCCCTACCCAAGAAGTACCGTGGATAACTTGACGTTGTAGGTTGGAACTGTCAACAACATCAAAGTCAACGATACCAATTCTACCAATACCTGCTGCGGCTAAATACAAAAGTAGAGGAGAACCAAGTCCGCCAGTACCGATACAGAGGACACTAGCAGCTTTCAAGCGTTTCTGCCCTTCTAAGCCTACCTCTGGTAAGATAATGTGACGAGAATAGCGTTGGTACTCCTCTTTAGTTAATTCAATTTCATCCAAATTGGGATTTAACATGGCTAGATGAGATAGATCGGGATTAGGTGCTAACTCCTAAAGGAGGAATCAGCGATCGCTCAGTAAAGAGGATTGATGGTTGTTTAAATAGAACATTTTACCGCCCAAGAAGATACAAATACCTTTTCACAGGGGCAATGTCAAGCAGGGAGCAGGGAGCAGGGAGCAGGGAGCAGGGAGCAGGGAGTAGAAATTAGGGATTATGAGTTAGAAATAGGATAATTATTCTTATATTCAAACAATTTTTAGATAAATTAACTAAATTAATCTTTATAGCTCTTTTTTAATCTCTAAAATTGTTTTCGAGGCAATGCGAGTTTTCTTACGATCGCCTTGAGAAAGTTGTTGTCCTGTTTGCAAGCGAGTAGCATTAGTTTGCAGAACAGTTGCCCCTTCTTCATCTCCTAATTGTAGAGCAGTTTTAGCCGCCGTTTGTAATAAAGTAGCGGCTCCAACACGATCGCCTTGTTCTAATTTGACTTCCGCTAATTGAGTTTGACGGTATTTGGCTAGGGCTAAAACCGCTTTTTGTACTTGCTCGTTGGGTTGTGGTTGATAGTTTTCCTGTATATATGCTGCGACAAAAAAGTTTTCTGAAGATAAATTTTCTTCTCCAGTGGCGGGATCGTCATAACGAATCTTAATCGACGCGATCGCACTTTCGCCTGGAGGGAGATTATTAACATAAAGATTAACTAGTACTATTCTTTCGCGATCGACCATTAAATCGCCCAAACGAATCGATAAATAATTACCTTCTTGGTGAAAATTTAACTCGATAGTTTCTGGTGTCACTTGAGCGATCGGTTTTAATTCTGCTAAACGTACCTGCGGCATCAATTCTATAAACAGATAGGCATTAGTTAAACCAATCGATCGCACTCTAGTAAATAGCTTTTCAAATTCTTGTAGTACTTGTTCTGGTTGTTCTATATAAGCCAATGCACCACCACCAGAATCGGCAATTGTTTCGAGAACATCTTGATTCCAGTTAGCACCAAAACCGAGAGTGTTAATGGTAATGTTATATTCTGAGGCTAATTGAGCGAGTTTAATACAGCGATGATTATCTCCATGTTCGTTTTCTCCATCCGTAAGTAAAAAGATTTGCGAGACAGTACTTTGTTT
>CAZJTL010000095.1:0-17610 GCA_964548905.1 uncultured bacterium
GATCGTTAGCTACTTTTGCAAGAGGTCTAATAATACATTTGTTGGGGTTTCTCCCTTGTCCTCCTTGCCTTCCTTGTCTTGCCTCAACCCATCATCTAAAAGTTGACAGACTAGTATGTGGGATTATCTAAAGCTTCAGTCAACTCGTCCATAATTCCTTCGATCGCTACTTCAATGCGTCGCCAGTCAGGAATAAAGGGTGCGCCAAAAGAATACTGTTGAAAGTCTTCTAAGGCTTTATCTAAAGCATTGGCAAAAGATTCCACCGCCGTTAGTTCCCGATGCAGATCGTATTGTGTCAGATTGTGCATCTCCGCAAATGATTCATAAACTAGTACCGAACTACGAGCGTGGGTTAAATAGGTAAGTTTTAGGGTGCGGAATGTCTCTTGAGAAAGCACTACACCTTGAGCAGACAGTTGAGCGAAGAAAGTACGAGCGATATCAGCAACCATTTTTTGCAACCCAGGTTGCTTATCCGAGCCAAGTTGCTGATGTTTATGATCGTAGCGATCGGTCAATTCTACCTGACAGATACGGGGTACTCGTACCAAACGATAAATTTCTGAGAGAATGCCGACTTCTATCCCCCAATCTGAGGGAAATTGCATTTCTCTGGCAATACTAGTAAACATAGCAAATTCACCAGCGAGAGGATAGCGAAAATCTGCCATGTAATCTAAAAAATCTATATTGCCGAGAATTTCGCGCAGCGAGCGGACAAAGGGAAAATAAAATAGACGTACAACTCGACCAAACAGGCGATCGCCATAACGAGCGTAAAATCCCTTAGCAAACTGATAGCGCGATTGCACTACGGCATAGAGAAGACGAACCATAAAAGTGCGATCGTAGGTAAGAATATCAGCATCATGAAACGCCAGCACTGATACTTCTTGTTTCGCCAAGATATAACCCAGTGCCGTCCAAACCGCTCTACCCTTACCACGGGGACCGATCGGCAGTAATTCGTCTATTTTTTTAATTACCTGTTGTACTTGAGGATTGTCATTCCAAAGCAAGCAGCTTTTATCTTGTAGTGGAGCAACAATTTGCTTTGCTTGCTCAAAATCCTCTCGTTCTGCGCGATCGAGACTAATGTAGACTCGTTTAATAAACTTCATTTGCGATAGCTCTTTGATAATATTTGCCATCGCCGCACTAGATAAATCGCTATAGAGAGCAGGTATAACAACCCCAATCGGAATTCGCTCTGATGCCTCTTGAAGGCGATCTTCCATAGTTACCAATGCCTCTTTGTGCAAGAGGGTGAAGGTAGGAACGTAATTGATATGAAAATCAGGCATATCTTTAGGGGTTAGGGGTTAGGGGTTAGGGGTTAGGGGTTAGGGGTTAGGGAGCAGGGGTTAGGGTTTAGGGTTTAGGGAGCAGGGGAGACAATGAACAATGAACTATCAACAATCAACCATGAACAAACAACAAATAACAAATAACAAATAACAAAATCAAGATTTGTATTCAGGAGCAAAAGTTACTAATATTACATTAAGGTGAGTCAATCATCGTCTAAGTTTCTTGCCTCGATCGTCTACTACCGCCGTAAAATGAATTATGGGATCGTAAATGAGAGTTTTCAAGCTTATTTTGAGCGTGGGTTCGATCTTGCCCGACAGAAACAATGGCAACAAGCGTTTTTCTATTTTTCTGCTGCGATCGAAGTGAATCCTGAAAATGCTGAATCATATAATAATCGAGGAATTATTCTTGCTCGTCAGCAACAGTGGGACAAAGCAATAGAGGATTACGATCGCGCAATTTCGATCGCTCCCGATTACGCTGAAGCTTATTCTAATCGAGGACGAGCGCACCACGAGCAACAATTTTGGGCGCAAGCGCTAGCTGACTATACAAAGGCAATTTTAATCAATCCTGACTGTGCTAGAGCTTATTACGGTCGAGGAAATCTTTATTATCAGTACCAATATTGGGATGAGGCAATAGCTAATTATATTCAAGCACTCGCCTTTGCTCCTGAGAGGACTGAGATCTATCAAAATTTAATTGAAGCTTATTTTCATCGAGGACTTGCTTACGCTAAGCAGCAAAAGTTGGAGTTAGCGATCGCAGATTTTGGGCAAATAATTTTCATGAATAGTAATGATGCTGAGGCTTATTTCAATCGAGGACAGATTTATAAACAGCAAAGAAATTGGGCAAAAGCACTGGCTGATTTCAGTACAGCTATCTCTCTGAATGCTGAGGATGCTGAAGCTTACTGGTATCGGGGGCAAATTCTGGCTGAAATTGGACACAAGCAAGGAGCTTTAGCGGACTTAAAAATAGCTCAACGACTGTTTTTCTTTCAAGGTCGTGTGCATGAATACGAAGCAGTTTCCCAACTGATTGCATCAATTACATCTAATCTATCTGAATCGAGCGATCGAGATCGAGAAAAAGATTTAAAACCAGAAGTTGAATCTGTTCAAGTTTCACCTAATCAACAAACCTCAAGTACTCTTAATCCATCTATAAACGTCAATTCATCTCTTACCGATATTTACAGCGAGCAAGGCAATCTTCGTTACTTTGAGGGCAATTGGCAACAAGCACTTGTCGAATACGATCGATTAATCCAACTCAATCCCAATCATGTTTTAGCCTATCACGATCGAGGATTGGTTTATAAACAGCAGCAACAATGGGAAAAGGCATTAGCTGATTTTACTAAAGTTATCTCCCTCGATCCTGACTTTGCTCTTGCTTATGTCCACAGAAGTAATGTCTTAGAACAAATGCAAGACAAACAAGCTGCTATGAACGATCTAAAGAAAGCTAGAAAATTATTTTTCTATCAAAATAATTATTCTGGTTATGAGCTAGTCATGAATTCGATCAAATTGTTAAAAGCCAAATTAGGAGACTAGGGGTTAGGGGCTAGGGGCTAGGGATTAGGGATTAGGGAAAGTAGCAAGTAGCAAGTAGTAAGTAGCAAGTAAAAACTTCTGACTTCTGACTTCTGCCTCCTGCCTTCTGCATAAAAGCCTCCTGTCTTCTGCCTCCTGCCTCCTGCCTTCAATGAACCATCAACAATGAACCATCAACAAAATAGACATAAATCTATCGTATTTTTTATTACATGGTTTTTAATCTATGATTACTACATCAAATCTTGATTAACAAATCGTTACATTCTCAAGTACAATTAACCGTAATCACACAAATAAGTATTTTTACTCACTGTCATGATTGCGGCTCAATTTCCCTGGCTTACCGCGATTCTGCTCCTCCCCTTTGCGGCTTCTTTACTCATACCCGTACTGCCCGATAAAAATGGCAAGAGCGTGCGGTTATATGCATTAGGAGTAGGGATCGCCGATTTTGTTTTGATGTGTTATGCCTTTTGGCAGAATTACGATGCAAGCAGTGCAACTTTCCAATTAACAGAGAAATATACCTGGATACCTCAGTTAGGTTTAAGCTGGGCGGTTTCGATCGATGGATTATCTGCTCCGCTTGTTTTGCTGGCAGGATTTGTCACAACTCTAGCAATTTTTGCCGCTTGGCAAGTGAATATCAAACCTCGCCTCTTTTACTTTCTGATGCTGTTACTTTATTCGGCACAGATTGGCGTATTTATTGCTCAAGACTTATTACTACTATTTATTATGTGGGAACTTGAACTAGTTCCCGTTTACTTGCTGGTTTCAATTTGGGGCGGTCAAAAACGTCGCTATGCAGCAATGAAATTCTTGCTTTATACAGCGCTAGCTTCTATTTTTATTCTAGTGGCAGCCTTGGCGATGGCGTTCTATGGTGGCAATAATTTGACCTTCGATATGGTTGAGTTGAGCTTAAAAAATTACCCAATTAGCTTAGAAATACTCCTTTATGCTGGATTACTAATTGCTTTTGGCGTAAAGCTGGCTATTTTCCCCTTACATACTTGGCTACCCGATGCACATGGCGAAGCTTCTGCTCCTGTATCGATGATCCTCGCTGGTGTACTGCTAAAAATGGGCGGATACGGACTAATTCGTCTCAATCTAGAGATGCTCTCCGATGCACATGTTTACTTTGCTCCAGTTTTGGCAATGCTAGGTGTAATTAACATCATCTATGGTGGTTTTAATGCCTTTGGTCAATCTAACATGAAACGCCGACTGGCTTACTCCTCTGTCTCTCACATGGGTTTTGTGCTGTTAGGTATTGCATCCTTTACCGATCTGGGAGTCAGTGGCGCACTGTTACAGATGATTTCTCACGGTTTGATTGCGTCGGTACTATTTTTCTTAGCAGGTGTTACTTACGATCGCACCCACACCTTAATCTTGGATAAGATGGGTGGAATTGGTCAAGTCATGCCTAAAGTGTTTGCTCTGTTTACTGCAAGCGCGATGGCATCTTTGGCTTTACCAGGTATGAGTGGCTTTATTAGCGAACTCTCGGTTTTTGTTGGTATTACTTCTAGTGATATCTACAGTCATCCTTTCCGAACTCTCACCGTTATTCTCGCCGCCGTAGGCTTAATTCTGACACCGATTTATCTCCTATCTATGCTCAGACAGCTATTCTTTGTCAATGATGCCTCACTTACTTGCGAGATTGGCGATAATGATAACGATTCGTCTGCAAAGGTAGAGCAGGAGGCGGTTTGTTTCGGTACTAATTGTGTTCTCCCTGCTGATGCTGTCTATAGCGATGCTAAACCTCGGGAAGTATTTATTGCTGCTTGCTTTTTAGTTCTAATCATCGGTATTGGAATGTATCCCAAGCTAGCTACTCAGATGTACGATGCGAAGACTGTGGCTCTCAATGCTCAAGCTCGACAATCCTACGTAGAAATATCTCAGATGAATCCTCATGTTTATGCTAATAATTTGTTCGCCAAAGAAGTTTTAAATTGAGAGCGAATCAAGTTTAAGCTTTATTTGAGAACAAGAATCAGTTATCTTTGGTTAATTCTAATCTTTACATTTTGGGGTGGTTCAGAAATATTCTGAACCACTTTTTATGCTAGAGATTTTAAATAAGTAAAAAACTCAGTCAATTCCTGTTCGGTTAATAGTAGACGCGATCGCTTGCCATAGGTTTGTAGTAAATAATCTCTTGCGCGATCGACACTCCAGTTTAATCTTTGCATTTCTACCAGGATTGAATCAAAGGTCGATAATTCAATCACAGCAGCGATTATTTTCCAACAAGGATCCTCTTCTTCTTCCCAATCTAAGGGACGATGGGGCATACTCAAACTGACGGTAACTAAACAGGGATGTTCGGGACAATAACCCCAATCTAATTTAGCAGCAAAGATAGGATCGGTAATGGTTGCGTTTTTGAGAATTTGACCATTGAGAGTAGTTATTGTTGCTTTCCATTTGACAGCATCAAAATTACGAGGACTATGTTTAAATTCCCAATCGATCGCGCAAACTAATTGTAGGGTTTTTCGTTGGCAAAAAGGAAGTTTAGTTAAATAAGAAACTAAAACATATTTTTCTTCGTTATGTAAAATAAAGCGATCGCCTTGGCAATATTTTAAAAGTTCGATTGGTTGCGCTGTTCCTATTTTTTGCCATTTTCCTGACAGAAGCGAGCGATTTTCTCCTTGGAAATCAAAATTATGACTATTTTCTGCTAAAGGAATTTCTAAAATATCTAAGAGTTCTGGTTCTTTACCATCGATTAATCTACTATTAGTAGGAATGCGACCATCATCTAAATTAGAAAGAGGACGAATCCAATCTCCACTAACAGGATCGATTCCAGCAATACAGCGATCGCCATGCTTCCAAGAATTGGCGAGACAAATAATTTGAGTCATATTGAGGCATGATTTTTAGAGGTGAGATATATTTATATTTCCCCATTTATTATGCAAATATTCTGCTACTAAACGACGATGACAATGATGGGGTTTAGCTTCACTACAAAGTAAACAACTATTATCTAAAAGTTCAGGCGAAACTATCTGTTCGATTTGACGCTTAGAGATTAACTGCAAAAAATTTTGCTCGTATACTTGCCAGTCTCCTTTATTCTTTTTATATTCATTTAAAATATCTTTAGTTGGTGCTAAATCGAGAACATGAACGTATTCTATACCTGCCATTTTTCGCAAAAAATATTCTAAATCCGATCGCTTGGCAAAACCTGCTAGTTGAGAAACGTTATTTAACCTAGTATCAATAATTTTTTTTACTCCAGTTTTAATCAGAGTTTCAAAAAATTCTTCGGCTGTCTTTTGGGTAAATCCGATCGTAAATAAATTAATCTTCTGACTCATTATCTTCTTCTTGTTTTTCTTTTTCTACATAAGCAATTTTATCGCCTTGTCTTCGATAAGCTTCTCTAAGTACTTCTTCTGGCGAATCAAAATTAATTGCCTTTTCGCAAGCGCGATCGGAAAATAAAGAAAGTTGAATGGTTTTTGGTGGTTGTAATTTATGTAGCTCGATCAATCTTGCTTCTAGATGCTGATGAGTTTCTAAGCTACCATCGTTCAAAATATGCTCTATTTCTATGTTTAATTGACGGAGTTGCTTGCCAACTAAAATAGTTCGATGACAACTAATGGGATCTTTTTCCGCACACATGAGAGCAATTTTGTATTTTTGAGCGCCTTGAATTATTCTTTGGATTCCTTCTGCAAAGGCAGCAGTTGCTGCTATTTTTTCGTATAAAGCTTTTCCACCAATATAACAGTTTAAATCTTCAGTTCTTGCCCCTAATTCTCGACCGAGAAAGACATATTTTATGCCTGTATTTAGTAAGACAGATTTGAGGGGTTCTTGATTAAAATGAGGTAAATAGCGACTATAAGGACGCGATCGCACATCTGCAACTGCTGTAATTTGATGTTGTTGCAGCAGGGCAATAAAATCTTCAATACTCAGATTAGAGTGACCGATTGTCAATAGTTTTGTCACAGCCAATGTAAATACTATTGTTCATGGTTCATTGTTCATGGTTCATTATTCATTGCTGATAGCTGATGGCTGATAGCTGTAGGACTAAATATTACAATTCCCGATCGAATTGCTATATTAAAGATAAATCCATCAAATTAGCTAACTTATAAACAATTCTGGCACCAACGTTTCCATCCCACTCTGCATTACCCACTTCACAAAGATCGAAACCAATAATTTTTCTCCCACTGTTAACTAGTTCGCGAACAAGACAAAAAGTTTGCTCTAATTCTAGCCCACCAGGTACAGGAGTTCCCGTATGCGGACAGAGTTTTGGATCTAAGCCATCAACATCAAAGCTAATCTCAACATATTCTGGTAAATGACTGACTATTTCTCGACATAGTTCGAGCCAAGTTGTTCCTGAATAGAGTTTTTGTTTGATGATTTGGTCATAATAAGGGATGATTCTACCTTCTGAGCTATTAATAGTTTGCACCTCTTCAGCAGAGATATCGCGCAAACCTACTTGTACTAATTTAGATATTTGCGGAATCTCGATCGCATTAAACATAATCGATGCATGAGAATATTTAAATCCTTCATAGGCATTGCGTAAGTCCGCATGTGCGTCGATATGCAAAATGCCGTAGTTAGGATAGTTAGCTGCTAAAGCTTGGAAATACCCCAGAGGTGAACTGTGATCGCCACCAATTACTGCAACTCTTTTACCCAGTGCGATCGCCTGCTGAGATGTTTGATACAACCATTGATTAACTTCCTGAGATGCTTGGTTAACTTCCATCAGTACTGGTGTTAAATTCGGTGCATCTGTTAGTTGTTTCCCTGCTTCTAGGCGATCGATAATTTTTGCTGCTAAAGCACGATTGTACCTATTCTTATCCAAAAGATCTTGGGAAATTTCCATCATGAAAATTCCCTGTTTCCAACCATCAGGATTATCCAAATCGAACAAATCTAGTTGTGGAGAAGCAGTTAATATACATTGTGGAGCATTAGCAGTACCAGCACCGTAAGATACGGTAACTTCCCAAGGTACTGGAATGACAATTAGTTTGGCAGAATCATAATCAAAGGGCAAGCCGTAGAGATTGCCATTGAATTGACCAACACTGCTTGGATTGTAGTTTTGAAGTGACACCATATTTTGTATACTGATTGACTTATTATAACTTGCCACCCTTAAAAACAAAATCTCATAAAAAGCGATCGCCCTGTAAGATTTGAACAGAGGTTAAAGATAACTACTAACTATTAAATAATGCAGATCAGAAGACGCAGACCAAATCCAGCCGTTGATACTGGTGAAGTACTATATCAAGCCAAAATACCCGATTCCGAACCTAACCATATTTTAGAGGAGATTGTTTGGCAAAAAGAAACAGAAGTCGATAAAATGCGCGATCGCTTGCCTTTATTACAATTACGCCAGCAAGTAGAACAAGCACCACCATCAAGAGATTTTTTAGCTGCACTGCGCCAGGGAAAAACTGAACCTGCATTGATTGCTGAAGTTAAGAAAGCTTCTCCTAGTAAGGGAGTGATTCGGGAAGATTTCAATCCAGTGGCGATCGCCCTTGCTTATCAACAAGCTGGTGCTAGTTGCATTTCTGTACTTACAGATGAAAAATTCTTTCAAGGTAGTTTTGAAAATCTCAGCTTAGTTCGTCAAGCTGTCGATGTACCCTTATTGTGTAAGGAATTTATTATCTATCCTTACCAAATTTATCTAGCGCGTGCCAAGGGTGCTGATGCTGTTTTATTGATTGCAGCAATTTTGAGCGATCGCGACTTGCAATATTTCCTCAAAATCATTAACGGTTTAGGTATGACAGCTTTAATTGAGGTACACACTCTTGAAGAATTCGATCGCGTTTTGGCACTAGAAGGAGTAAAGCTAGTAGGAATCAACAATCGCAATCTCGAAGATTTTTCCGTAGATTTACAAACTACTTGTCAGCTTTTAGAAACAAGAGGCGAACTAATTCGTCAACAAGATATTTTAATGGTGAGCGAATCTGGTTTACATACAACTCAAGATTTAGAAATTGTCAAACAAGCAGGTGCTAGTGCAGTTTTAATCGGTGAATCCCTCGTCAAACAACCCGATCCAGGCGAGGCGATCGGTAGATTATTTTCTTAGGGATTAGGGGTGTAGGGTGTAGGGTGTGGGGTGTGGGGTGTAGGGAAAAGAAGCTAAACTTATTACTTGTTACCTATTACTTATTACTTCTGCCCGCTAGTCTCTAGTAAAATGCCTAAAGTTAGTATTTGCATTCCTACTTATAATCGATCGCAATATCTAATTTATTCTGTTAATAGCGTTCTCCAGCAAAGTTATCCAGATTTTGAGTTGATTATTTGCGATGATGCTTCTACCGACAATACACCTGAAGTTGTCAGTCAGTGGCAAGATTCGCGCCTTCGCTATCTCAGACATCCAGAAAATATTAAAAGAAGTCGCAATATGCGATCGGGTTTTGAGGCGGCGACGGGTAAATATTTTCTCAAGTTTGACGATGATGATGGTATTACACCAGAATTTTTAGCCAAGACAGTGGCAATTTTAGATAAACATCCAGAAATAGATTTTGTTTGTACCGATCACTGGATTATTAACGATCGGGGAAGAAGAGATGAGATAGCAACTAAAGCAAATTCAGCCAAATGGGGTAAAGATCGGCTTAAAGAAGGCGCGATCGCCGATTTAGCTCGCGAAACTTTTATGTATCAAAGTTTGCAAGTGGGTTCAACCCTGTTTCGGCGTAATTGCTTGCAAGAAGTAGATTTTATGCGCTATGAAGCAGATGGCTGTGAAGATTTCGATTTACTAGTGAGATTGGCGATCGCGGGTAAACAGGGTTATTTTTTACCAGAGTTACTGATGGAATATCGCTTTCATGGCGCACAAACTAGTTTAAAACAAGATCTACATTTTCTCTGGGCAAAAGTTTTTTGCATGGATAGTTATCATTTTGCCGATCGAGAGTTAGAACAATTCAGAATCGCCAAATTAGCGGGAACTCAACAAGCTTTGGGATTGAGATTAATCGAACAAGGAGAAACAGATAAAGGAAGAGATTATTTAAGGCGATCGAGTCAAATTCTTGGCAATTCTAATAAAGCAACTTTGGGGTTAATTATGTCTTATTTACCTCTAAGTTGGCGAAAATTAGCTTTTGCCGCTTTTCGCAAGTATCGACCTCAAGATTATTCGGAAAAGGTTAGACAAGGGTAGATTTTAGAGATGTTTACCAAGGAAGATGATAGCCAAGATAATCTTGAAGTTCGATGATATCTTCTTGAAAAATGCTTTGTAAATACTGGCGAGTTGTTGCTGACATTGATGGTTTAGATATACCATAAACTTTTTGCAGATAATTATTAGCACTCTCATATACTAAGTTAGGAAGTATTTGTTTGAGGTTCGATCGCAATTGGCTAAAAGTTGTCGAATTGTATAACCATCGACCCAAACTAGATTTGTTCGACCAATATCCTTGTTTTAGTTTTTGGTTGAAATCTGGTAAGAAAGTACAATTAACCTCAAGGTAGCGGCAAATATCCTGATAAACCTTAGCTGGATTTTGGCAAAAATCATCGTATAAAATAATTTTGATTTGTTCGGGAGCGAATAATTGGAGATATTGGTTAATTTGTTGGGCATACATCCCTATTTGTACGTAATGCCAATCCCAACCCCAATTATTGTTAATTCTTGCTTGTTCCTGTTCGATCGCTTCTAACAAAGATAAGGGTTCTAGTTGGTAATAGTGTTTCATCATTAAGTAATGAGAGTAAAGCCGATCGACAGGATTGCGGAGAATGGCGATCATTTTCACATCAGGAAGATATTTTTTAATGTTTGCTGCCGCTTCGGTAGAATATAAATAGCGTACCGATGGTAAAGTCATAAAAGTAGTTACCAAGCCACTCAGGCAAGCTTAAGTTTACTATACTAATAATAACTATTAATCCTGAGTTAATCTAAAAATAAACTAGTTTTTTAACCAAATCAATTGATTTTTCTCAATAATAATCAATTTTTCGGGTAACAATTATCAATATTTATTGATGATAAGTATCAATATTTTAAGTCAATAATGACTAATAAATCGTTAACGCCAATCCGCTTAACAGCTATGTTGCTCTCGGTTCATCTTCGCATCAATATGATGACAAGCAATAATCTTATTGATGTATAATTGAATTCAACTAGATTAGAGCAAAATTGTCAATAACCCAGCGCTAACCCTAACAGTTATGGCGGGAGTCTCCAGGGAGGAAAAAGATGAATATTGCTGAATTACTTGAGGGAGTAAACCTTTCTCCAACCTTATTAGAAAATCGTACAGCCTATATCCAAGCTATACGCAGGGGAATATCAGGAGAAATCGTCAAACAAGCTGTTCAAGTGTTGGAAGAACGAGAATTGTTTATACATCTACTCAATACTAACTCTGCCAACCTCAGTCGTTTCTACCGTCAAAAATCACTCACCAAAATGCAAAGCGAAGGAATTTTAGATACACTAAGAGTTTTTCAAAAGGCTATTACCGTATTTGAGAACGAGAAACTAGCGAAAGAATGGCTACATACTAGCATTCCTGCTTTAGCTGGAGAATACCCCATCAATCTTTGTGATACTTTTGAGGGTCGAAAATTAGTTTGTGAGGCACTACAGGCAATTGAATATGGCGAGTTTAGTTAATAGACTTCCTGCGGAAGTCAGGCAATAGGGAACAGGCAACAGGCAATAGGAACAAGAATAAATCCTTTCAACATTGCTATTTATTACTTTTGGAGTTTTGCAGGAGATCTAATGATTTGCCATGCGGTTATACAGAATTACCAAAGACAAGTATTTAAACAACCTAACGGGAAAAGGTAAGTCATTTTTGGCTGGTGCGCGATGGAATAGTCCAGGAATCCCAGTACTTTATTTCGCTTCATCTGCTAGTGTGGCTTTACTGGAGATGGCAAATTACCTACCTTCTCCCAGACTAGTACCTCCAAGCTATAAATTGGGAATTTACGAGTTACCAGATACAGTATCTAGTCAGACTCTAAGTATAAAGGATATGCCACCAGATTGGGCAGAATATCCCTATCCTGTAAGTACTCAAAAAATAGGTAGTAAATGGCTCATTGATATCAGTAGTCTCTGTTTATTTGTTCCCAGTGTGGCAATTCCCGCAGGAATGGAAAATATTATTATTGTTAATCCCAATCATCCTCAAATTACCAGTTTAAAACTATTGTCTTTTGAGTCAGATTTATTTAATAAACGTGCTTTTCGAGGTATTACCTAAACTTTAGAAACCGAATCAAAAATCTGTTGCGCTGTTAGATTTAATTGAGGAAAAGTGGTGATTTATACCAACTTAATCGATCGAGCCTCGATCTACATTATTTATAAATTGAAAATTGTCCCTTTTAAATTGTTCTCTTTCGATCGCTTCAAATAGAGCTTGAAAATTGCCTTCACCAAACCCAGTTGCTCGCTCGCGTCTTTCGATTAATTCAAAGAAAAAAGTTGGCTGATTAAAAATAGGTTTAGTAAATATTTGTAAGAGAATTGGTTGCAGATTCGATCGCTGATTATTTGGATTTTCATGGATCTGCCAATCTACTAAAATTCGTTGCTCGATAATCTCTTGCCATTGCCTATTATTAAGCGGCAAAAGCTTACAGTCTTGCCTAAGTTTTTGATAATAACTTTGGGGAACTGGCAAAAAAGATAAACCTGTTGCCCGTAATTTTTGAGTTGCTTGAATAATTCGCTTAGTTTTTAAGGCAATATGTTGAATACCAGCACCACGATTAAAGTCGAGAAACTCTTGAATTTGAGAATTAACCGATCTAGGTTCATTGACAGGAAATTGCACACCACTAACAGGATGAAACATTACTTGAGAATTTAAAGCCGAGCGTTCGGTTTTAATCGTAAAAGTTTGCTTTCTCTGAAATCCAAAAACTCTTTCATACCAGCTAACAGTTTTTTCTAATTCTCCTGAAGCTACATTTAAAACTAAATGATCTATATCTGTGAAGAAATTTTCTGTTGTGGTTAATTCTGGTTTTTCGAGCGAGGAAATTTCGGGAAGTAAAGGAGGATTCCCAATTCTTTGCACCAGAGTATGATTTAAATTGGCAATGCTAGTAATTTGGCACCATTTCATCCTTCCCCTAGCAAAATCTTGTTGCTGAAGTGGTTGTCTAAGTTTAGCGCCAGCAGCGATCGCTTTTTCGATCGAACTTTCTAAATCGTCAATCCTAAAAGCAACATCTACTACCCCAGAAGGATGATTGTGTAAGTATTTAGCTACTGGACTAGATTTACTTAGGGGAGAGGAAAGCACAAATTTAACCCTACCGCTTTTAACTATTTCAGTCTGAGTTTGACTATTGCGATCGCTAGCAAGTGCTTGGAAACCCATGACATTTACGAACCAATCTCGCCATTTTTGAGCGTCTTCTAGATAAAAGTGAACGCGATCGATTTGCATGTTTAAAAGTTAAATCTCAGTTTTCAATAACTAAAATAAATTGTGACAAAATTCAAAGCAATGTGTACTATTGATGACTAGGAGCAGTTAAATCTTAAGAAGATATTTAGATACATAGCGATCGTATGGCACTGACTCGAATCGATCTTGAATCCAGACTCTTACAAAAAATGATTGTGGAGTCGGGGGTAGATTTGCGTGTCTTGAGCGAAACAGAGCTACAGACATCTATAGACATAACCTTGAAAAAGAGCAAGTCAGATCGAGACATCTGGCTTTTTGCTTACGGATCGCTAATTTGGAATCCCATCTTTCGCTTTGTCGATCGCCGTGTTGCAACTGTCTATGGTAGACATCGTAAGTTTTGTTTGTGGGCACCTTTGGGGCGAGGTACACCAGATTGTCCTGGTTTGGTTTTGGGACTCGATCGCGGTGGTAGCTGTCGCGGAATTGCCTATCGACTCTCCCCAGAAGATTTAACTTCCGAACTACTATTAGTATGGCGTAGAGAAATGGTAGTCGGTTCCTATCATCCCCGTTGGGTGACAGTCGATGATGGTAAAGAAAAATTTAAGGCGATCGCTTTTGTCGTCAATCGCAATCATTGCTGTTATGCCAAAAAATTGCCACTCGAAACTACTGTAAATACTTTAGCTACCGCCTGTGGACATATTGGTTCTTCTGCTGAATATCTCTTGCACACGGTTGAGGGATTAACCAAAGCTGGCATTAAAGATAGACAGTTACTCTGGTTACGCGATCGAGTGATTGCTCAACAACAGGGAGCAGGGAGCAATAAGAGCAGGGAATAGGGGCTAGAGGCTAATCTCTAAACGTTGCAAATTATTGCTCCTCACAAATTCGTCACAATTTCTTTTTAAGATCGAAAGTGTAAGGTAACTAATTAAAAAGAGCCAAAACATTCACTCTCAAAAACATTCACTTTAAATCAATAAAACTTGACAGAAGTGCCAAAATGAAAACCTCATTATTTAAATAATGGGGCGGCATAAGCGAGACAGTTAACAACTAAATACAGGCGATTATCAGGAGCATAAATATGTCGTTGATTCATTGGCATCCCCTCAAAGAACTAAGTCATTTGCGCCAACAAATGAATTCACTTTTTGAAGAAATGACACATCGCCATCATGGGTTAGGCGATCGGGACATTAATCGGCTAGTCGATTTCGATCTATTTCCAGATCGTTTAGGTATCTCTTGGAAGCCCGCGATCGAATTGACGGAAACAGAAACAGAATTAATTTTGACAGCCGAATTACCTGGAATTGAAGCAAAAGATCTAGATATTCAAGTTAGCGATAATTTAGTGTCGATCGCAGGAGAACGAAAGCGAGAAAAATACCATCAAACCAAAGGCGGATTCAGTACAGAGCTTTGCTACGGTAAATTTGAGCGCGTTATCCCCTTATCGATCGCCATTGATAAAAACAAAGTCCAAGCCAATCTTAACAATGGCTTACTGACTCTATCTCTACCGAAAAATAAGTCTGCAAGCGAAAATGCTGTCAAAGTCAATCTCATCGATAGTAAAGCTCGCGAAGCAATGACTCAACAACGTCAACATCAAGAACACCAACAAGAATCCATCCACGAACGTGCGGTAGAAGAATTAACAGAGCGCCAAGATAACGCTAAGAGGATCCAAGAAGAAGCTCGTGAAGTCATGGCAGGGCAACGCCAGCAAGAAAAACATCAACAAGAAACCATGCACGCTCGTACTGCCGCACAAGTCAGCGATCTCGATCGAGACAGATAAAGTTTTAATCACCTTACACAGCAACTTAGGAGAACAATTATGTCTAGCAATAACAAATGGGTAGAAACCTTTAAATCAATCTTAGAAATGCCGAAAAACTTCGTTCGTTATATCACTTCAGCAGCAGCGAGAATTTTCAGCCCCAGTGACGACGACTATCCAGCTACTGGCGTGCAACCCTATGAAGGCGAACCCAAAGACTAGTGAAGAAGGCAGGAGGCAGAAGGCAGGAGGCAGAAGGTTTTAAAGTCAGAAGTCGTAGGGGCGAATGGCTATTCGCACGGCGGACAAGGTAGCGAGGAAACCTCGCTACAACCGCCTCCCGTACAGAAGTCAGAAGTTTTTACTTGCTACTTGCTACTTTCCCTACACCCCTAACCCCTAATCCCTACTTTCAAGTTAGAAGGACTATGACAAGTTCGCGGTCGAGGTGTGGTGTGAGGAAATTTGCCAAATTTTTCCTCTAACTTTAACACAACTTAATAATCGAAAAGGCAATTCAAATGATTAACAAAATTTTAATCGCGGTCGATCGCTCAGATTTTAGTAAAACAGTGTTCCAAGAAGGATTGATATTAGCAAAAAATCTAGGAACGAGCTTGATGCTCTTACACGTTCTGTTTCCCCAAGAAGAAAGTGAAAGTAGCTTATTATCCCCGATTTGGACTTTAGGTAGTTGGGGTTACTATTCTGAGGCAGAAGCGAAAATCATCGAAGAGTATCACAAACAATGGCAGGATTATCGACAAGAAAGCTTGAATTTCTTGCGATCGCTAGCTGAAGAAGCTATGGCTCAAGGAATACAGACTGAATGGACACAAAATGCAGGCAATCCTGGCGCAACTATTTGCGAAGTTGCCCGCAGTTGGGGCGCAAACCTAATTGTTGTCGGTCGTCGAGGTCATTCTAGTTTAAACGAGTTACTACTGGGCAGTATTAGTAATTACGTACTGCATCGCGCTCCTTGTTCGGTTTTAGTAGTGCATTATCCAGCAGTAGCAAAATCAGAAATGACTTCTAGAGAGCGAGCCGAAATGCATTGCTGAAGCTAGGGGTGAGGGATTAGGGATTAGGGATTAGGGAAGTCTTAAGTCTTAAGTCTTAAGGAGAGAAGTTTTTTTACTTCTACCTCCTGCCTCTCTGCCTCTGGAGCCTCTCTGCCTCTGGGCCTTTATTTAAGGAGCAACATACTTATGCCGATCGAAAGAGATAGCAATTCTTCTCCAAATCCGTCGCCACGAATTAAACCACCCAAAGCCAGACATATTGCAGGGAGTTTTTTACTGTGGTTTGGTTTGCTAATGTTAATCAATTGGATTGCCCTAGAGCAAACCAAGCCAGAACAAATACCCTATAGCGATTTTATCGCTCAAGTTGAAGCCGATCGAGTTGCTAGTGCGGTGATTAGTTCTAATCGCATCGAATACGAACTTAAGGGCGCACAACCCGAACAAGTTTTAGTGACTACACCAGTCGCACTCGATTTAGACTTACCCAAAATTTTGCGCCAACATCAGGTTAAGTTTTCAGCGCAAGCTTCTAGCGAGAATAGCTGGATTAACCTCATCTTTTGGATTGCTCCTCTACTGCTCTTATTGAGTCTTTGGGGTTCCCTTAGCAGTCAGGGCGGTATCGGAGGGGCGACAGCTTTAACAGTGGGAAAAAGCAAGGCGCGTATTTATTCTGAAGGCGATACAGGCGTAACTTTTGATGATGTGGCAGGAGTAGACGAAGCGAAGACAGAACTGTATGAAATTGTCGATTTTCTCAAAAATGCTGATAAATATGTTCGTTTAGGGGCAAAAATACCCAAAGGAGTCTTGCTAGTCGGCCCACCAGGAACGGGAAAAACTCTTTTAGCTAAAGCGATCGCGGGAGAGGCTAGCGTACCTTTCTTTAGTATCTCTGGTTCGGAATTTATCGAGCTATTTGTTGGGGTTGGTGCAGCAAGAGTGCGCGATCTGTTCGAGCAAGCGAAGCAACAAGCGCCTTGCATAGTCTTTATTGACGAATTAGATGCTCTGGGTAAATCGCGGGCAAATACAGGCAATCTTTTTGGTGGTAACGACGAGCGCGAACAAACTCTCAATCAGTTATTGTCAGAGATGGATGGTTTTGACACCAATGCTGGTGTAATTTTATTGGCAGCTACCAACCGTCCAGAAGTTTTAGACCCCGCCTTGCGCCGTCCAGGTCGTTTCGATCGCTCGATCGTACTCGATCGCCCCGATCGCCTTGGTAGGGAAGCAATTCTCAAGATTCATGCCAAACAGGTCAAGCTGGCTGAAGATGTCGATTTACCTAAGTTAGCGTCCCGCACGCCCGGTTTTGCTGGAGCAGATTTAGCTAACCTAGTGAACGAAGCAGCCTTATTAGCCGCCCGTCGCGATCGCAATGCAGTAACTATGGCTGATTTTAACGAAGCGATCGA
>CAZJTL010000095.1:17620-18451 GCA_964548905.1 uncultured bacterium
ATTAGAAAAAAAATCAAGAGTTCTCAACGAAATAGAAAAGAAAACTGTTGCCTATCACGAAGTCGGTCACGCCATAATTGCTACTTTAATGCCAGGTGCGGGTAAGGTTGAAAAAATTTCTATTGTCCCTCGCGGTTTTGGCGCTTTGGGTTACACTCTGCAATTACCAGAAGAAGATCGCTTTCTAGTTACTGAAGATGAAATTCGCGGTCGCATTGCTACGCTATTAGGAGGAAGAAGCGCAGAAGAATTAATCTTTGCTAAAGTATCTACGGGAGCGAGCGATGATATTCAAAAAGCTACCGACTTAGCCGAACGCTTCGTTACCCTTTATGGCATGAGTGCCAAACTAGGACCGATCGCCTTTGACAAACTACAACAACAATTTTTAGAAGGATTGACCAATCCTCGCCGTAGCGTTAGTGCAGAAGTTGCCGTTGAGATCGATCGGGAAGTGAAACAACTCATTGACAACGCTCATGCTATTGCTGCGATCGTCTTGACCGAAAACAGAGCGCTCTTAGAATCAATAGCTCAAATGCTATTAGCAAAAGAAGTATTAGAAGGACAAGAACTGCGATCGCAACTAATGCAAGTTCAAGCCCCAACAGCGATCGATGAATGGCTAAAAACAGGAAAACTTCCTGCAAATGACTTGTCTATTCCCTACTTAAACAATGGTTTATGGCTAACTGCTCATGGTTCATAGAAAAACAGGGAGCAGGGAGCAGGCAGCAGGCAGCAGGTAGGCAGGAGGCAGAAGGCTTCTTTAAGTATTAAGTCTTAAGTCCGGAGGCGGAGCGTCTCCGGCTCCGCTTAAGTCTTAAGTAG
>CAZJTL010000096.1:0-18305 GCA_964548905.1 uncultured bacterium
TATGCTTGGCGAGCGGCTGTGTTTTTGGGTTGGAAGGTAGGGGATTTTAACAGCTTGCGTCAGATGAGTCCGCGCATCGAATTGCCTAGTACTCGCTTACTACCATTGGCAGGTTCAGAAACTTTCCAAGAATTATTTCGACTCGGACAAGATGAAGACGCTTGGAATTTATTATTAGCAGAATTTGGCGATCGCCGACATCCAAGCATAACCGAACAATTTACTCAAGGTGCATTGCTAATTGCTAGAGGCAAGCCCAGACAAGGAATTTTGCTGATTCGCGCTCTTAAAAATCGAGATAGCTTCCAAGAACAAGCACAATTAAAAGATTTGCGCGATCGCCCTGAATATTGGCTAACTTTATTTCCTTTTCCGTTTCAGAAATATATTCTCACTTCATCTCAACAAAATCAAATTAATCCGTTGCTAACAGTTTCTCTAATTCGCCAAGAATCGGGTTTTCAAACTAAGATCGATTCATCTGTGGGCGCGGCTGGTTTAATGCAATTAATGCCCGATACAGCTAAATGGATTGCCGAACAAGCAAAAATTAACAACTATGTCTTGGATGAACCAGAAGACAATATTAAAATTGGCACCGCCTATTTATCCTATCTGCATCGAGTTAATCAAAATAATTCTTTGATTACTATCGCCAGTTACAATGCTGGCGGTACGTATATATCTAAATGGGTTAAACAATATAGCCTTAAAGATCCAGATATCTTCGTCAACAATATTCCTTTTCCAGAAACTAAAGACTATGTAGAGAGTGTGTTTGGTAATTATTGGAATTATTTACGGATGTATAATACTGAAATAGCACAACTAGTATCTCAATTGAAAAGGCAAGAGGCAATAGGCAAGAGGCAATAGGGAAGGCAGAAGGCTCCCAGGCAGACTACTTAAAAAAATCCCTACACCCTAAACCCTAATCCCTATTCCCTACCCCCTAGTTCCAACTAAATCATGACTAATGTAGTAGATTTTGCGGAAATTGTAGCTGAGACTCCAGTTTTAGAAGAAGTGACTGCTCGATACGAAGCGATCGCTGCTTCTCTAAACGATGCTCAAACTCAGTCAGAAAGAGAAAATGCCCTACAACAATGGGAAAAACTGCGCCGTCAATTGAGTACTTGGAGTGAACTTACTCATCTTCATTTTCATCAGGATACACAAAACGAAGCCTATAAAAAAGCCAGAGATTATTGTGACGAAATCTCTCCTCAATTAACTTCTCTGGAAATAAAAATCAAGCGTCAATTACTTAATAGCCCACGGCGATCGCAATTCGAGGAATTAATTGGCAAACATGCTTTCGCGCTTTGGCAAGCCGATATTACTACTTTTGAGCCGTCGCTCGAACCCAATCTAGTTTTGATTTACAAGGAAATCCTGCACCCAAAGGCGAACATGACTGGATGCTAGTTCAAGCTCAACAAATGTTTGACAAAATTGACCCTAGTTTAGGCAATTTCTTTGCCATGATGCGCGATCGCCACTTACTCGATCTCAAAACTCGCGCTGGTAAAGCTGGTGGTGGTTTTTGTACCAGTTTTCCTAACTATGGCGTACCCTATATCTTCGCTAATTTTAACGGTACTCAAGCCGATGTAGAAGTCTTTACTCACGAAATGGGTCATGCTTTTCGGCGCAGAAGCGCCTTTTCAGGAATTAGTAAAATCGGCTAAGTTAGTCTCTCCTTTTGAAGAGAGTGCGCTTACTCAAGTAGTCGATCGCGCTCGTCAGGTTTTAGGGATTTAAGTCTCTAAATTCAAATACATCATGGCTTCCACCTTGAAGAACAGATTCGGTATGTTTTCCTTGCAAGCGTTTTCCTAAAATTTGTTCGAGCGATCCCCAGACAACACCCAGAGTATAAGTACATTTGCGAGGCGATCCATTGACTTCACCAGCCGAGCAAACCGTTTCTCTGGTGTACACTTCGATCGCTGCTTCTGTCTGTTTAATGCGATCGATCGCACACAAACGAGTGCCGTTGAGTCCAAAAATATCGTTCAGTTTACTAGCAATGTCATCCCAGTTGACATCGGTTTTGCTCAAACCCAATTCAGAAACGCTCTTTTTGCCTCTGGTACGCCCTGCTGAAATTAAAGCGATCGCCGTCGCTTTTTCTCCTAGAGCGTCTTCCATGCCAGCAATAATCGATTTTAAGCAAATAATGCTGCTGAAGTCTCCTAAAGTTGGACGCATCATTTAACCCATCCTCAAATTTGGCTACTAATGACTTTTATTTACCTATTTACCCCAATAAAGGCTTGATTTCTGAGACAATCCGTTTAATCTCTAAAAATAGCAAACCTTGTTTAGCAGACTGATTTGCTAGGACTAGCAACACGGCATCGTTACCGCAACCTATGAGGATACTGTATCCTTTTTCTCCTTGGATCAAAATACGTTCGATCGCTCCTCTAGCTAACTCTTGCCCAATTCTTTCTCCTAGGGAAAGCATAGCTGCTGACATCGCCGCCGTTCTCTCTTCATCCATGTGATTTGGTAAAACTGAGGTTAAAGTTAACCCATCTGGACTAACAAGCGCAGTTCCTTCTATGCTAGGAGTACTATTAACAAAATTTTGTAAAACATTTTGTAAAACGGAAGCTTGAATCATATTAATTTGAGGATTATTTTTGTCAATTTTGCCAAGCAATTATCGAACAAAAATTTGTATGGAGATAGAATTCTATCCTAGAAGTATAAGGGAAAAAGATCTTTATATCAATATCTTTTGGCTGGATCTTTTCCAACTATTCAATCTCAGTTTTATGACAACCAATTTTCAGATAAATTAAACACAATAAATTAGTAAATATATTTTTATCTAGTCGATCGCGATCGAAAAAGTTACTCACAATTTTTTCTTTTGTCTGCGTCTCCTTGCTTCCCCATCACCATTAACCTCTCCCCGATCCTGCTATTGACATTTGGATTAATCTTTCCACCAAAACCAACAAACATTTCGCAACCGAATCGGCTCGATCGGCATTAACATTGACAATTGGCGGACGCTGACTAACCTGTGACATTCCTAAAGCTAGAGCAATATCGTTGGCTTGCCAAGCATCTTCGTAGTCTGTATGAGTCAAACCGATAATCATCGGTATCTGTGTTCTTTGCCTCATAAAACTAAGAATGCGCCTGCTATGTCGAAAATATTGCGGACTGTGAGCATCGACGAGCAGAATATAAGCATCCACTCTACGAATGATAATATCCCACATAAAATCAAAGCGAAACTGACCTGGAGTGCCGTAAAGATAGAGAATTTGACCTGAATTGAGCGTAATTTTGCCAAAATCTAGAGCTACAGTAGTAGTTGCTTTGATTGAAGCAATTTCATCAGTAGCGCGACGCTCCGTATCTACTACATCAATTTCACTAATAGCCCTAACAAAACTCGTTTTTCCTGCACCAACCGCTCCAGTAATAGCTATTTGTAATTTTTCCATTAAAAGAATCTCCGTAAAAAATTAACCAAATTTGGCAAGAAAGAATCGCTGAATGATTTTTTTTGAGGAGCTTGCTGTTGAATCAGACTATTTTCAGTTGAAACAGCAGTAGCAAAGTGCGGAGGCGATGCCAAGAAATTATGATCGAAACTATTGCTAGATTGAGGTATTTCTTCCACCATACCCGTCACCATCAAACGAAAAGCAGCTTTTTGAATTTGAAATAATGATTCGTGGAGTTCACCAGCCATAGTTTTCAGGGAATTTTGGCTATTAGCTAGCTTCCAAATTTGCCATTCCAACAAAGACAGTTGTAGATTCGGCTGAGGCATTAATTGTTGTAGAACCGAATTCGGTTCTGGGAACTGTTCTTGAAAGTGATTCCATTGGTCTAGTACGCGCAAAGCATGAAGGGTGATTTCGATCGCGCCCATACTTTTGCCAGTCATTTCTAAATAAGGCATGGCAATTGACTGTGGCTGGCTAGTCTTATTATCTGCCGAGATTTCATCAAATCTAAACCAGCCAGAAGAGAGAGCAAATAACTGATAAACTTGATGTAATTGCAATTGAAACAGTAAATTGAGTTGTTGAGTTTTGAGCAGTTTCATTTTGTCTAGGTAATTTCCTAGGGGCATTTGTGAGGGACACAACCTTTCTAATTTTTTACTAATCAACTGACTCAACCACCCTTGAGCTTCGATTAACTCGATCAAACCTCTATGATTGAAACGATTGGTAACTGCTACTAGACGACCACGATCGAACCAAAGATAGTATGGCCCTTTCAACTCTTTACTCTTAGGAAGTGCCAAAACTTGAACGAGCAATCTACCTGACTTAGTACCTAAGTCAATAATTTGAAATAGTTCGGGTAAAGAAAAGATTTCAAAAGAGCCTCTAATAGTCATTTTGATGATTACAGCTCTCCAAAGCTTATGTTTAACTAGATCCAGATACTCTTCTGTTTAGTCGTTAGATTACGCATGTTCTAGGCGATTGTGACAAGTTAGTGAGTAACATTTAAGAATATTAAAACTTTTTGTGAATTATGTAAAAAACTTGCTTCATTTCTCTACAGCTTGTCAACACAGAATTAAACGGGAAGGTCTACTCGATGCGATCGCCAATCAAAGCAATTGTTATCGACTCATTCTATTACTCTAATTTTTAGCAAATACCGTATTAGAAAATACCAAAACCAATAACAATATCAAAAATTTAAATAATTATTCAGTGGAAAAACTGATGTAGATAAAACTTACACTAGCTATAGTCATTGATATATCTTGATTTTCAACAATTAATAATCGAATAAGCTCGTTTTGGACAATTTAATGTTTTGATAAAGACTAAGTTTAAATACTGACGATTCTAACTAAAAAATGACAAAATCTTGAGTATATAAACGCTTTTTTGTCAAGCTTTGCGATTAGATTCAGTATTTTAGATTGAGTCTAAGCTAATCAATTTACAATCAAACAACCCAGAAAATTTGCTTGCCAAACCAAATTAACCCCTTATTGATTTGCCAGGGATTATTAAGATGATCCAAAGTATAGATAAAAAATTAGTCAACCATATACAACCTAATACATTAATTGAATTACTCAGGCAAAGAGCGATCGAACAAGGCGATCGACACGCTTATACTTTTCTTATTGATGGTAAAAAAGAAAGCGAACCTTTAACTTACAGTGAACTAGATCACCAAGCAAGAGCGATCGGTGCGCTACTGCAAAAATATCAAGCTAAAGGTGAAAGAGCGCTGCTTCTATATCCACAAGGATTAGAAGTCCTTGCCGCTTTTTGTGGTTGTTTGTATGCTGGAGTAATTGCCATTCCCGTACCGCCACCAGAATCGGGAAGATTAAAACGCACTTTGCCCAGATTGCGCTCGATCGTCAAAGATGCACAAGCTACCTATGCTTTGACAACAGCAGGAATTCTTTCTCTAATTGAAACAGTCCGCGAAGACTTTCCAGAATTCGATCGAATGCGCTGGATCGATACTGCACAAGTAGATCTAGAACTAGCCGAACAATGGCAAGATCCCCAAATAGATAAAGATGCTCTTGCCTATCTACAATACACCTCTGGTTCTACCTCTACCCCTAAAGGAGTAATGCTCAGCCATTACAACCTGATGCATCATTGCGCTTATCTGCAACAAGCTTGCACTTACCAACCAGATAGCGTTAGCGTCACCTGGATGCCCTATTTTCACGATTATGGCTTGGTAGAAGGGATGATGGTACCACTCTACAATGGTACGCCCTGCTATCTGATGTCGCCTTTTTCCTTTATTAAGCGACCGATTCAATGGCTGCAAAATATGAGTAAGTATCGGGCTACTCATTCTCAAGCACCTAACTTTGCTTATGATTTGTGTACTCGTAGAGTTCAGGAAAAACAAATCGCCGAACTAGACTTAAGCAATTGGCAAGCAGCAGGAAACGCCGCCGAACCGATCAATCCCAAAGTAATGGAACGTTTTGTCGAAATCTTCAGTAATTGTGGCTTTTCTTGGCAAGGGTTTGCTCCTTCTTACGGATTGGCAGAATATACCTTGTTAGTTTCTACCACGCCAGCAGGAACAAAACCAGTAATTTTTAAACTCGAAGCAGCAGCTTTGGAGAAAAATAAAATTGTTCTTGCCAAAGCAGAAAAAGAAGAGGGCGTAAGAACGATTCCTAGTTGCGGTCGTCTTGTTTGCGATACTAAAGTGGCGATCGTCGATCCCGACTCTATGACTCGATGCGCTGAAGATGAAGTTGGCGAAATTTGGGTATCCGATCCCAGCATGGCACAGGGTTACTGGCAACGTAAGGAAGAAACCGATCGTACCTTCTGCGCTTACACCAAAGATACCAAAGAAGGGCCCTTTCTGCGTACTGGCGACCTTGGTTTCCTAAAAGATGGAGAACTGGCAATTACGGGACGGATTAAAGATTTAATCATTATTAGAGGAGCAAATCACTATCCCCAAGACTTAGAATGGTCGGTTCAACAACTGAATTCCGTTTTTCGTCCCGATTGTGGTGCAGCCTTTTCGATCGAAGTTGGTGGAGAAGAAAGACTAGTAATTGTCCAAGAGATAGAAAGACATTCAGAAAATTTAAATAACGACGAATTAATCGCTGATATTCGTCAGGAAATTGCAGAACAACACGAAGTTCAGGTGTATGCTGTAGTATTAGCTAAACCTGGTAATATCCTCAAAACAGCTAGCGGCAAAATACAGCGTAGTGCCTGTCGTGCCGATTTTTTAGCTGGCAAATTGGATCCGATCGCCGACTGGAGTGAAAATCCGCAAATGACAGCCAAGTTTCAAAATTTGCAAGGTGAATTAGAATCACTGGCAGAAAAGGTAAGAACTTCTAAGATGTAACTCGGAGTTTAAACAACGCTTCAGAGACTGAGAGGCTGAGAAGCGGAGAGGCTGAGGAGATTAGGAGACTAAGAAGAATTACCAATGCCTTATACTCAATGAACCATGAACTATGAACAATGAACCATAAACAATGAACTATGAACCATGATTATATTAAGCAACTAAAACAGTATCAGGTTGCCCAAGCGTTAGAGAAGGATTTAGGTAATCCTCTCAATCCTGAGAGTACGATGTCTTTTAAAAGCGCGATCGATCTGGACGAGAAAGAAGAATTTCCTCATCAGGAAATTGCTTGGCTTTATAACTGGAACTTACAAGACTATTATGTTCCTGTAGATTGTGGTGGCAAGTTTACTAACTTTGAAGAATTTGTCGCTTTCGTGAGAGTTTTATCTCGCCGCGACTTAACTGCGGGAATTGCCTTTACTACTATGTTTTGGTCTTTTCTGACTTGGCTAGCTGGTACCCAGGAACAAAAGCAAAAGCTATCTAAGTACATTAGAGAAGAACATGGAACAATGTGCCTGGGTTACTCAGAAAAAGAACATGGTAGTGATTTAGTGGGTGGTTCGTTGACTGCGACTAAAGTACCAGGCGGCTATCTCCTCAATGGGGAAAAATGGCCGATCAACCGTGCTACTATTTCTGGAGTTTCCTACATACTAGCTAAGACTGATGCAGAGGGAGGTGCTAAAAGCTTGACTCTGTTTGCAGTAGATAAGAGTCAACTGGCTACTTCAGAATACTATAACCTGCCCAAAATTCTCACTCATGGTATTCGCGGATCGGATATGAGTGGGATTGGTTTTAATAATTGTTTTGTTCCTGATTCGATGCGTTTGCGAGAAGAAGGGGATGGATTAGAATTAGCTCTTAAAGGATTTCAAGTAACTCGTACTCTCTGTGCTGCTTTTGCCCAAGGTGCTGCTGATACTGCTTTGAGGACTACTCTTAAATTTGCCAAGGATCGTCAACTTTACAATAAGACTGTCTTCGATCTACCCCAACCTCGTAAAATTCTCGTAGATGCCTTCTTGGATATCTTAATTTGCGATTGCGAAACTATTGGTGCATCTCGTGCTTTTAGCGTTGTCCCCGAACAATTTAGCGTTTGGGCATCGACTACTAAGTATTTCGTTCCTACCCAGTTAGAAACAATGGTAAATAACGTTTATACCGTTCTGGGTTCTCGTTTTTACATGCGAGAAGAACACGAGTTTGGCATCTTCCAAAAAGTTCTTCGGGATAACTCTATCATCAGTATGTTTGATGGTAGCACTGTGGTTAATTTACACGCACTAATCCTTCAGTTTCGTCAGTTAACTAAAGTGCGATCGCGCCGCAAACCACAAGATTTAGAACAATTAGAGTCTCGCCTAGAAACTATTTTTTCTTTGTCTCAATCTTTGCCCAATTTCGATCCTACTAAATTGGAATTGTTTGGTAGAGGTGCGGATGATGTTTTACAGGGTTTAGAAATAGCAATTCAAAAACTGGAACAATTATCTGCAAATCCAGCAGTCGATCGCGAGATACTAGCAAAACTACTCGAATTGAGCAAAATGCTTCTAGAAGAGTTAGATATTCATGATCAATTAATTGCTCATTCTAAATTTGAATTCGGTCACGATCAATCTCCCGAATTATTTGAGGTTGCTAAAAAATACTGTACCTTGCATGGAGCAGTGTCTTGCTTACATATGTGGATTTATAACCGCCAAAACTTGGGTGAATTTTTCAACCGAGGAGAATGGCTAGTTTTAAGTCTGCATAGATTACTGAGAACTCTCAGACCTTTACCCTATTATATTTCTGAAACTTATGTAGAAAATGTCGCCCAAGAACTAGTCAAGCTTGACGCTCAAAATAGATTATTTTCGATCGTTCCCTTTCAATTAGCTCAATCACAAGAGGAAAACACTAATGCAAACAAAGAGTTCCAACTCCAATATTAAAGCTATTCAAACTTGGCTAGTTAACAAACTTGCCGAACAACTTTCTCTCGATCCCAATAGTATTGATGTAAATGAACCTTTAACTCGTTACGGACTCGATTCGATCGATGCTGTCACTATGGTAGGAGATTTAGAGGATTGGCTCGATCTCGAACTTCCTTCAACTCTTTTCTGGGACTATCCTACCATTGCCAAATCAGCTAACTATTTAGCAGAAAATTTCGATATATCCAGTGCTTTAGGAAATTCCGCTCCTGTTGAAGCAGTAAAAACTGCTCCAACTCCAGAACCAGTCAAAGCTTCTGCTGGTAAAGGATGGGGCGGTTTATTTGGGCGCAAATAATCTAGCTTAGGAGTTGAAAAGGAATAGTTCGCGATCTATTATATTTAGGTTGACGAACTATTTTTTTATGTAGCTAGATTTTTGGGCAGCGATGCAATGCCCCCAGGAGCATTAAATAATTAAATATTATTCAGGCAAATTTTAGTAGCGTAGGTTTTGAGTCATAAATTGTTAAGATTTTTAACAGACAGCCATTAGTGAGTGCAATGACCACAGCAACTAAAACCTCATCTTCTCTTCCTTTTCCTCCTGGTAGTTTTGGTTTGCCGATCGTCGGCGAGACAATTAGCTTTCTTTCCGATCCCAATTTTCAGAAGAAACGCTTAGCTAAATACGGTAAAATCTTTAAAACTCATATTTTTGGTCGTCCTACAGTAGTAATGGTAGGCGCGGCAGCAAATCAGTTTCTATTCAAGCATGAAGGTAAATACGTCGTTGCTACTTGGCCGAAAAGCACGAAAATATTGCTAGGTCAAAATTCCCTATCTGTTCGTTCTGGGAGTTTCCATACCTCACGTCGCAAACTATTAGCACAAGCTTTTCAACCTAGGGCATTAGCTAGTTATATCCCTACCATGGAAAGATTTACCGCTAGCTATCTCAAGAAGTGGGAAACTATGGGGAGTTTAACTTGGTATCCAGAATTAAGAGACTATACTTTTGATATTGCCAGTACTTTATTAGTGGGTACAGATGGAGGTTCACAAACACCTTTAGCGCATCTGTTTGAAGATTGGTGTGCAGGTTTGTTCAGTTTACCGATCGCCCTTCCCTGGACGAGTTTTGGGAAAGCGCTACGCTGTCGGGAAGGTATACTTCAACAAATTGAAGCGATCGTATTGAAACGACAACAAGAGGAAAATGCAGGTGAAGATGCTTTAGGCATACTTTTACAAGCAAAAGATGAAGATGGCAATAGTCTTAGTTTGGGCGAACTCAAAGACCAAGTTTTGTTATTATTATTTGCTGGACATGAAACCTTAACTTCTGCGATCGCTTCTTTTTGTCTGCTTACTGCTCAACATCCAGAAGTACTCGATCGCCTCCGCGCCGAACAGCAACAGCTATCATTCTCTGCTGGATTAACGTTGGAAAACTTAAAACAGATGACTTATCTCGAACAAGTTCTCAAAGAGGTTTTGCGTTTTATTCCTCCTGTTGGCGGTGGTTTTCGTGAGGCGATCGAAACATTTGAATTTGAAGGCTATCAAATTCCTCAAAGTTGGTCGGTTCAATATCAAATTGCCCAAACTCATCAAGATCGACAAATTTATCAAGATGCTAATCGCTTCGATCCCGATCGCTTCGATCCCGATCGCGCAGAAGACAAACAACAAACCTTTGGTTACGTTCCCTTTGGTGGTGGTTTACGAGAATGCTTGGGTAAAGAATTTGCTCGCTTAGAAATGAAAATTTTTGCCTCCATGTTGATACGGAATTATCAATGGGAATTATTGCCAGATCAAGATTTAAATATGGTTGCTATTCCCACTCCCCATCCGCGTGATGGACTAAAAATTAACTTTTGCCGCTTAAATGGCTCGATCGAAGCGAAAAACTAATGAACTATTTTAGCTGTGTCAGTCCAGTATTTAGGAAAGGTGGAGGAAGAAAAACCTTCTGGATTGGTAGGAATTTCAATAGTAAAAATAGTACCAATACCCACCTCGCTTTCCAAATAGATTTTACCTCCATGCAGATCGACAAATTTTTTCACTGTGGCTAAACCCAAGCCAGTACCCGAAATTTTGCCAACATTTTTAGCTCGATAAAATAGATTAAAAAGCTTTTTATGCTCGTCTTTAGGAATACCAATCCCCCAATCTTGAACTCTCAAAATGATTGTTTTTTCCCGAGTATTCAAGTTAAATTCAATACGACCACCATCGGGAGAAAATTTAACAGCATTAGATAATAGGTTGCTAATAATATATTGAATCAGTTTTCCATCGACACTTGCTTGTAAAATGCGCTCGGGGCAAGTAAAAATAATTTGATGCTTAGTAGGATCTAGTTTTAAATTAATTTCTTGAACTAACTCTCGACAAATTGCTACTAAATCTATAGAGACTGAATTCAAACTTATATTCTCTGATTCTATCTGATTAATTAATAAAATATCATCTAATAAATTAGTGATTTTAGCGATCGATGCTTGAATTTTTGCAAAATGGAACTGTTTTTTTTCAGAATTCCAGGTTTGACTATAATGTTTGAGTAATTCTGTGGAACTCAAAATCGTTGTTAGTGGAGTACGAAATTCATGAGAAGTCATACAAAGAAAATGAGATTTCATTTCTTTAACTTCTTTTTCTTTTTCTAGAGCAAGACGAATTTGTTGTGCGGCTTTCTCGATCGCTTTTGATTGAGATAGCTTTTGATAAATCATTGAGTTTTCCAGGGAGATTGCTGCCTGATTGCAGAGGTGATTAACAATTTCTATCTGTTCGTTAGTAAAGCTTGCTGAAGCAGATAATTTTTCTAGATAAATAATGCCAATAAACTTAGTTTTATTGATAATTGGCAAACACATAATTGAACTATTATCTTTATGTTTATCATCCAAGTTAATCAAAGATCTATAGCGTTCGATTGCTGGAGTTACAAGAACAGGTTCACCTTTTTTGACTACAAAATCAACAATCGATTTAGATATTTGAGTAGTTATGTTGACTGGTATAGACTGTCTCAGCGTGACCATTTTACCTTGAACAGTTGAAGCAGCAATTTCAACGAATAATTGCTTTTGCTTACTGAGAATAATAAATCCTTTTGATATTTGCGTAATTTCTAGTAAAGTTTCAATTATTTTTGCCAGCAATCGATCTAGATCTAGCTCTTGAGAAATAGCTTGAGATGATTGAATTAGTAGCAAAAAATCGCGATCGAGATGTTCAGTTTTTTGAGATAAATTGTAATAATTGATAGGTAATTGTGTAGAAAGTAAGCTGGAATATTTTGCTTCTAAACTTTGAACTTTAGCAATTGCGCCCCAACACTGATAAGCTCGATAAGCATCAATTAAATAATTTTGAGCTATTTTTTCTTTGCTCGAAGCTAAATAGAATTCTGCTGCCAATTCATTTGCTAGCGCTTCTTCCTGAAGATATCCTCGCTCTTTTGCCCCTCGAATCGCTTTGTCATACAGTTCGAGTGCTTGCCAATTTTGTTGTAGAATTCTGGCTTGTTCGGCTGCAACCAAGTCATATTTATGCTGAAAATGGGCGGGGCAAAATTCGACCCACTTTTGCATTTGCTCTTGATTATTAGCTATTGTTCTTAAGTACTCATTTTTCTGTTGTGGCTCGACATTTTGATACTCAGATAAAAGAGCTAAAGAATGATAAAAATCATAAATGCCAATAGTAATAAATCCAGTAATTTTTTGACGATCGCTTGGTAAATTAAAAATAGTATAGTCGCACAGATTATCAACTAACTGTTTTCCAATTTCACTACTAATAATCTGAGTTCGATCGAGTGTAGTAAGTTGCAGCAAACATATTTCCAGATCGACTTTTAAAGCAGCAGCAGTTTGGTATCTATCGATCGCATCGGTTGCTAATAATTTTTTGACGATCGCAACTATTACTGGAGGAATTTTTTGAGTTAATTCGTTTAGTGCAATTGAGATGTTATTTTCAACAGGAAATAAACCAGTGAGCATTTCATAAAAAGTAACACCTAAAGCATACAAATCCTTGCCATAGTCAACTTCCTGTTCCCTGCTTCGGGGCAACCACAAGGGATTGCCCCTACTCTCTGCTCCCTGCTGAGGCGCGGATGGCGACGCAGGTTTGCTATAGTGAGCGCCGTCCCTGCTCCCTGCTTGTGATAAATTAGTAGCGATGCTATAGTCAAAAATCTTAACTGCACCAGTTTTAGTTTCGATCGCAATCAGATCGGGATTAATATTGTTATGAATAATAGGAATTTGGTGTAAGCGTTCGACAGTATCAGTTAAAGCGATCGCCAATGGCAAAAATGCTGACCAAGAAATAGATTGCAATTGAATTAATTGCCTTAATCTAAGATCGCCGCAATCTTCTAAAATTAGAGCCAATCGAGAGCCTTCTTGTTCGATGGCAGTGAGTTTGAGAATTCCCTGACGCTCAAAAATTTGCAAGATGGCGTATTCGCGATCGAGTGCAGTAATTTCTGCTTGATTTGGAGACTCTGAGATAGGAACTTTAATAATAACTGGCTTTTTTTGTTGCTCATCTAAACCTTGATAATTAGCCGTAAGAATGCCAGTAGAAATTAGTTCTATGATTTGATAACCTGGCAAGCTGAGCATAATCGATGGCGATCGAGATTAGGGACTAAATATAGAATTCCCGATCGTCGATTCAAAATATACATGATGATTGTTCATTGTTCATAGAAAAACAGGGAGCAGGGAGTAGGGAGCAGGCAGCAGGTAGGCAGAAGGCTTTTATGCAGAAGGCTTTTATGCAGAAGGCAGAAGTAAAAAAACTTGCTTACTTTAGACTTTAGACTTTAGACTTTAGACTTTTTTCTTACTTCTTTCCAAAGCTGTTGATACTGCTCGATCGTTTCTTTGGCGAGTGGTTTGAGAAATTCGCATCGATCGAGAATGGCTGGATCGGGAAGCAGTAAAGAATTGTTGCGAATATCTTGAGGTAGTTCCTGTTTATTTGAACTCAGAATGATTGGCGAAGCAGCGTCGGTAAATAGGGAAATTTCGCTAGCAGACTGATTTTGCCAACAAAAATCAATCCATTGCTCGATCACCTTTAAATTATTTGTTGTTATCTTTGATGTTTGTTTTGGTTGTACCCATAAATCTGTCCACAAAGCAGTTCCCGATCGCGGAATAACTACTTTAATTTCAGGATAGCGATTTTTGAGAGCAAGAAAATCTGTAGACCAACCAACAGCGATCCAAGTATCACCAATTACCAAGGGTTGAAGATAGCGATCGGAACTGTAAAATTTTACTTGCTGGTGTAGAGCTAATAATTCTGATTTAAGATTGGGAATTTTGGTTAGGTCTGAAGTATTGTACGAATAACCTAGCTTTTTGAGAGTTAAACCGATCGTCTCTCTAGGATTGTCTAACAAAGACAGTTTTCCCTTACATTCCTCTCGCCATAAGTCGCTCCAATCACTAGGAGTCCAACCCCAATCTTGAATTTTATCACTGCGATAGGCGATCGCTGTTGTACCCCAACGATAAGGCGCTCCCCAAACCACTCCCTTATCGTCATCGTCTAATTCACCTCGATTATTACGTTTGACTAATTGTTGCCAAATTGAAGGCAACTGCTGCCAGTTGGGCAAATTTTGGCTGTTGAGAGGTTCAATTAATTGCAGTGCGATCGCTTCACTCAACCAAGCATCGCCAAGAGAAATTAAATTAGCAGGAGATTGAGACTTTCCTTGAGCTAAAAAAGGAACCCATTGTTGCCATCCCTGTTTATTACTAATTTTTCCCTGCCAAGTTTGCAGCAAATCAAACAAATCTTTAAGTTGAGATTCAGGCTTAAAGTTCAATCGATCGCCAAGAGAAACTTTTGCTCTAAAATTGCCCAATAATTGCGGTGGAATTGACCCTTCTAAAATTAAAACTTTTAAAGTTGATTGCTGCCGATTGCAGCTTAACAAAAATTGTGCCAGAACAAAGCTAGTAAGACTTAGTAAAAAATTGCGACGACTAAACATATATTTACATCATTCAAGCCAAATCAATCGATAAAAGCTTATTTCTTAGTTTAATTGGCGAATTCAACGGTACTCTTGAAGTTCGCTAGACAGTATTATTGACCATTATCAATTTTATTCAGGATTTTTGCTCAAATAATTTAAAGAGCTGCGATCGAGGAATTGACGATCGATAGTAAAAACAATACGATCGAAGTCCTATTTTCTATTTACAGAGAATAGTTAAATTAATCGGGAATAGTTCAAATTTTTTATCGATTACCACTAGCATGAAAGAAAGCACCAACCAATTATTGGTAATCCCTATGGATGCATTACAAGTTCAAATGGTAGAACTAGATCGTAAGGTCGATCGACTCAATGAAGTTGTCGAAAGACTGAGCAATCAAATTACCGTTCTCACCACAGACCAATCACAATCAGAACAAGAAAGAGATTCCTTCTCCTTTGCCTCTCAAAATGGTTCTCATTCAGCTACTAAAGTCAAAAATGGTCACTTTAGTGCAGTAATGGAACACAAAGATATTTTGTTAGATGATGGCAACGGTAAAAATAATATCAATCCTAAAAACGAACAATCTTTATCTCCCGATCTGCAAATTCGACGATTGACAGCACAATTAACTGCTGCCTACAATCGCATTGCTGCATTGGAAGAACAATTATTAGCTTGCAGAGTTAAACCCTAAGATGGCGAGATTTGGCAAATAATTGCTCGATTGCTCTAAGTAATTGCATATTAGTCCAACCGCGATTGAGATAAGCAGCGATCGAGCATCCTCCTGCGCCAACTCCCTCTTTAACAAAACCCTGCTGATAAGCTCGCAACTGAGGATAACGTGAAGTAGCAAAATTTAAATTAGTAGCCAACAGGGGAACTTCAGCAATTTCTCTTGCCAACCCAACTGTATCGCCTGTTGGATCTTCTGCTACCCAACGAGTAGTACCAACAACTAAGTTGCTTAAATTGGTTTGTTTTTGCCAAAAATCAACAATAGCTCTACTTAAAGCGTAAACGGCTAACATTTGGGTTCCACCAGCCAACATTACTCCTATATGGCGTGCTGCGGCGATCGCCATACCTGCTGCTGCTGCTTGCATGGGATCTCCTACCGCAGCGACTATGGCAAAAGGATCGACGCGATCGGACTCAGAAAAGCAACTCGCTTGAGCCAAACCAGCTTGAACAACTGACCACTTTTGTTGATGATTGCAGCTAGGATGGCTGCTATTGACCTTGCCAATCGCTTCAATTCCCAAACCAGTTAACACAGAAAGCGCAGTGGTTGTTCCCCCAACTACGCATTCACCAATAATTAAATAATCAGTTTGTTGGGCTAATTTTTCTCCCCACTTCCAACCTTGCTCGAACAAATGAATTACTGTATCTAGAGGTAATGCTTGACCAGAAGTAAGACAATTAGCAGGAATTCCCCCCAAATCGATCGCAGGTACAGATGGCGCTTGTGGTAAACCTGCATTAAACAGATAGACAGGAATCTGGCAAGCTTCAACTACAGCACGGGAAATCAGTACTGGCGATGCACCTGCGGTTAGAGGAGGAAGAGGATACCTCGGATTAGCTTTAACCCCATTAACTAAAAACTCCGCATCAGCGATCGCCGTATACTTACGATCCTCTGGAGTTAAACCCGCCGCAGAAATACCTGAAATCAACCCTGTCGCCGTAAAACCCAAAATACAAGCAAAAACAGGCGATCGACCTTGATAGCGCCGCAACCAATTGTCTGCTTGTTTGATTTGAGTGTAGATAGAAATCATTCTAATGATGGTTCATAGTTCATAGTTCATAGTTCATAGTTCATTGGGCATTAGACATTGAAAATAGCTAATGGCTAATTGATTTTCTTTGTTTCCTCTGCTCCCTGTGCTCCCTGCTCCCTACACCCCACACCCTACACCCTAATTACTCATAATCCAACATCACTTGCACCCATTGAGGAGGACGAGGAATAGGATTGCCTAATCGATCTAGCATTAATAATGCGACTAAATGAACCGTAAATAAATAGACAAGATTGTTAAGAATAATCGCACCAATCGCAATTGTCTGAATCAGCATGAAACTGGGTTGAGATAGTAAACCTAATTTGAGGAAAATCCAGTCAGTCAGTTGAGTAATTTGTGTAATTACATAAATCCAGAGATCTTCCCCCAACAGTATGGAAAACAACCAAAAGCGAAAGAAAAAACCAATAGTTCCCAAAATACCACCCGTAGCGATCGAAAATAGCCAGCCAACGCCTCTACGCCAACAAGCGCCTAGTTGTACTCCCATTAATCCGTAGGGAACCAAAAAGATAACACTGCGGGTAGGCCCCATTAACACTGATAGTAACAGTCCCGAAACTATAGCAGCCATCCATGCAGCGCGATTTCCCCAACGTAAATAAACTAAAGCAATAGGAATCGGAAAAAAAATTTTTAGCAGGGGACCAAGGGGAAAGTAATAATTGATCAGCCAAATTAAACTAGCTGTACTGGCTAAAAAAGCAGTTTCTACTACTACTAAAGTACTATTGCCTTTGTTTGTGTTTTTTTGGACTGATTTAGTAATTAATGGGCGATCGCTCGAATTTCTTTCGCTCTCTTCTTCATCAATCCAATTAGAATCATTTTCTAAAGATTCTTTGTCTGAAGGTATCTGCTTGTCTCGCTCGTCAGATGGCATAAGATTGTACTTACTTATTTTCTACGATTTTAGGGAAGATCTTGCACTCAATACAGATAAAGCTAATTTTAATTTGTGAATTGAGTGGCAAATCTCTCCTAGCAATCTATTGGTCGATCGCCAGCAATCACCATAAGTAAGCAGTTGGCAGTATTTTGATTATTTTTTTGTATAGAACTATCTCAAAAACACTCTAGTACAAGAAGTCAGAAGTCAGAAGTAATTACCCAATGAACAATGAACACCGAAGCACTGAACTATTAACCAATCATATTTTCCAATGCCAGCACATCGGGTATGCAAAGTAAATCTGACTCTCTCTTGATTAATCCTTTCTTTTCTAGCTTAGTTAGGACTCTGGTGACTGTTTCTCTAGCTAATCCACTCAGACTACTCAACTCTCGATGAGGAAGATTGGGAATTTCTGTTCCTTTTTCTCCTTCTTTTCCTTGTCCCTCGATCAAAAATAGAATCGCATCGGCAACACGAGAGGTGCTGCTTGCTTCTCTTAATTGTAATCTGCGGTTGAGTTGTTTGAGTCGTCTAGACATTAATTGTGCTAAACGCAAACCAGCTTGTGATTCGTTAGTGACGAGTTCGACAAAATCTACAGCAGGTATCCTACCAATCTTAGTTGTAGTTAAGGTAATAGCATCTGTAGACCGAGGAGATTCATCTAGCGCTGCCATTTCCCCAAAAAGTTCACCTCGACCAATAATATTTAAGGTAACTTCTTTCCCATCTAAGTTATAGGTACGAATCTTGA
>CAZJTL010000097.1:0-18268 GCA_964548905.1 uncultured bacterium
CCTTTTGCATGAGTGCCTATCCTGATAAGTAGTCTCTGGTAATCGGATTTGGTATGACACTAGCTGTAACACAAATGGTGGAGAAAAAAAAGTCAAACTTAAGCAAAACTTAACCAACCAAATACATCTTCAACTGTTAGTTGCCAATTACTCAATACGCTTAAAACAGTTAAGAGATCTTGCTTTTCTTTTACTTCTGGTAGTCGATCGGGTTCAAAAACTGTAATTGATTCGTCATCAGCGTCAACAAGATAGCCTAATTTTGTCCCATTTTTGAGGCAAAATGTAATTTTGCGAATAACTCTACTAGCAGATTGTTCTGGTGAAAGAATTTCAATCGTCCAATCTGGAGCTATTTCAAATTTATTAGCAATTCGACCATTTTCATCCACAGGAATTCTTTGCCATTCAAAAACAGCTATATCTGGAACTATAGACTGTCCAGCAAAAGTACAGCGTAATTCTGTAAAGGCATAAGCTAATTTTTTCGCTTTTCCTGCTTGGTTGATAGCAGAGGCTAATTCAATTTGCAAGGTGCTATGTTGTCCCTGTGGCATTGATTTTTGATAAATTTTACCGTCAATATATTCACTAGCGGGTTTGGTTTCTGGTAATTGTAAAAACTCTTCTAAGGTTGGTACCGAAGTTGGCTCAATAGATAATCTCATCAACGATAATTCCTTGAAATTTCTTACATTTAATTTTAAACTCCTGACTCCATCGAGTTTGGAAAACTGAGGATTTAGGATCAAATTTTCGTTTCGCGATCTAAATTATTATTCTCCAATCTTAGGCATTTGCACTGGAGTTTCTGCTGGTATTTGAACTGGTGTTTGAACGGATGTTTGTGCTTCTCGTATTTGCGTTTCTGAGGGACAAGATTCGCCGCTACAGAGTAGTCGTTTTCTTCTCTCTTTCTCTTCTTTTTGTCTTTGGCGAAGTAATTCGAGTTTCTGCTTTTGCTCTCGTGCTAGTTGCTCAGAAGGAGCAATGCCTTCTTGTTCGATGATGTTACTAATGACTGCTTTAACAACTGGTGCAGCAACGGTAGAACCGAATGCATTTTCACCTTTTGGTTCGTCTACAACGGCTAAAACAGCGTAACGAGGAGATTCTACGGGGAAAATGCCGACAAAGCTGGTAATTTTTGCATCCTTGGCATATCCTCCCTCCATTCCTGCTTTTTGTGCTGTTCCTGTTTTACCAGCGATGCTATAGCCTAAAATTTCCGATCCAATCCCACTCCCTTCTTCAACTACACTTTGCATCATTTCTAAAACGGATTTAGTTGTATTCTGGGAGAAAACTTGTTTAGTTGGATAAGAAGGCTGCCAGTGAACGTATCCTTGAAAATCAGCTAGTCCACGCACTAAATGGGGAGTCACTAACTTACCGCCATTAGCGATCGCGCCGTGCAGTTGAACTAATTTAATGGGAGTCAAAGAAAAACCTTGCCCGAAAGCGGCGGTAGCTGACTCGATCGGTTTGACTGTAAATTCAATTTTACTTTTGAGATGTCCTGGGGTGCTGCCTGGAATGTCTAGAGAGAGTTTTTCGGTCAATCCTAACTTGTTGAGAGAGTTATAGTAATCGTTGGGATTGAGCCTACTCATAATTTTGATCATGCCCACATTACTAGAATATTGCAAAATCTGGGCTACATTTAAAGCCCCTCTTGCCCCTACTTTCTTAAAGTCATGATTGCTAATCGGCCAAATATCTACTTTCATAGTGCCAGAGTCGAAAAAGACGCTATCAGGACTAATAATGCCAGCATCCAGAGCGATCGCTACATTGATGGGCTTAAAAGTAGAACCAGGTTCGTAAAGATCGCTAATCGACCAATTTCTAAACAAATCGATATTGTAGTCAAAATAACGATTGGGATTGTAAGTTGGTTCGCAAACCATAGCGAGAATTGAACCATCTCGCACATCCATGACGATAACTGCACCTCGTTTCGCCTCATATTCAGTCATTTTCTGTTTGAGAGCAGCTCTTGCTACTTGTTGCAAGCGTAGATCGAGAGTCAGTTGTAGCTGTAAGTTATCTGACTTGAGCAATCTTCCAGGTAAGTTTTCTGGTTGAAATACCTGTTCTGAATTCATGAAGCTTCGTTTGACGGAAAAACTGGAGAGGGGACGCTCTAGCAGTTGTTCTTGAGTTAATTCTACTCCTGCTTGAGGAAGACGTTCGCGATCGAGATAGCCAACTACTTCAGCTACCATATCGGAATAGGGATAAAAACGCGAATACTGTTGTTCGAGATCTAAACCATTGAGTTTTAAGTTAGTTCTTTGATCTTTAATTTTGGCAATGCGATCGGCAACTGATTCTGGGATATTTTGAGCAATCCTAATCCCGCTTTTGCCTCGTTCGAGTTTGTGTAAAATTTGCTCTTTAGTTTGATTACCTAGAATTGTCGCTAATTCTGTGGCAATTTTGACTTTGGAATTGGGCCCAAATTGCTTGGGATGGGCATAAAGAGTATAAATTAATTCGTCTGTAGCGATGATATTATGATTGGCATCAACAATCTGACGACGAGGATTATAGGGGGTAATTTTTGTCCATTGTCGTCTCTCGGTTTCATTAGTTAAGTCTTTCTGGTTAACTGAGCGAAAAACCTGCAATTGATATAGTCTAACCGTTAATCCAAAAGCGCCCAAGACTAATACCAACCAAACTAACAGTAACCTTAATTTAGAAGAACGAATTTTTCTCTGGGATGGGATTGTAGTTTTGCTTTTTGCCCTGTCGTTGTGTCCCTTATTTTGGCGCAGATCTTGAGTTTTAGGTGTTGTACTCTTAATTTTAGAGGTGGTCATCTGAATTTAGTCTTGGCGTTAACGGAGTATTGAAAACTGCATTTATTCAGAAGATCTGGTGACATCGAATCAGCGTAGTTTTTTTGAGATTATGTCCGATCGAGTTTTAATTCTAAGTTTTTTAGGTTTTCTTTAATATCCCACAGGAACTCGCTCGAAAATTCGTTGTGATTCTGTATTTTTGTGATTAATTGTTGTCTTAGTTGAGGAACTTTGAGCGGGAGAAATAAAAATAGCACTGGTAGGATCGAAATTTTCTAAACCCGCATCTGGATTTTCTGCTTGCTGAGCTAACTGCTTTTTCAAAGACTCATTCACTCTAATTAATTCGCGTTCTTGACGCTGCAAGATTTTGAGTTGTTTGTATTCTTTGCTCCATTGCTGCGGCAGGTAAAAAGAACAGGCATAAATAATCAAAGTTGCTATTACTAATACAAAAGTGATTAGAGAAGAACTTTGTTGTATTAACCGTAAAATTTTTAAGTTAATTAATGAGTTATTACCCTTTGTAAAAGATAGTTGCTTGTTAGTATGTTGTTTCGATTTTGACGAAAATTGCTTTGATGAATCTGAAGTGGAGTGACTTTGCCACTTGGAGTTAGCTGAATGAGATGATGAGTTTTTAGAAGATTTGGAGCGCTTAGGGCTGAGAGATTGGCGAACAGCAGTCATAACCTGATATTTACCCAGCAATAATAACAATTCAGGCGCATTATAACTATTATTTAAGCAAATGACTACATAATATTGCTATTTATGAATCGATCCCACAAGAAAATTAATCTTCTCTCAAAATCACTGTTATGGTTTGCTGCTTTTAACGATCTAGAACAAGATTCACCAATTTATCCTACGGGATTCGCCTCTGAGAGCAGCCGAATGCTGACCCTACCAAATGAGTCATAATAGACAAAGCTGGAACCTAACTCAAGCGCTCGAATAACTACCAGCCATCGGAGCATTTTAACCCATGCTAATTCAAAAGATCGTTCAAGAACTGCAAAACATTCCTGAAGATAAGCTCGCAGAACTATACAACCTGATTCACTATTTTCGCCTAGGCTTAGAAAGAGAATCTGCAAGACAACAGCCCCGCACTCCTGGACTGTTGACAGGAAAACTCGGAGACGCTTTCTTTGAACCCCTGCCAGAAGAAGAACTTCAAGCATGGGAATGAGCTACATAATCGATACTCATATTCTGTAAAGAAGCAGGCTTCCAACATATAAGTACGGGAGAGCCAACAATAGCGAGATCGTTATTGCTTGATTTTTTGATTTAGCGATCGTCCAAGATCCTAATAAGCCTCCACCATCATTTTGACAACATCCTGCATTTTGTATTTAGCTTGCCATCCTAGCTTGCTTTTAGCTTTGGCTGGATTCCCCTTACTAACTGCTAACTCAGTCGGACGCAACAAACTACTATCAGAAACTACAAAATCTTGCCAATTCAAACCCACACAGTTGAAAGCTTCAATGACTAAATCTTGTAAAGAGTAACTTTGTCCAGTGGCAATTACATAGTCATCTGGTTCTTGTTGCTGCAACATTAAATGCATGGCTTCTACATATTCTGGAGCCCAACCCCAATCTCTTTGTACAGAAATATTACCTAAATTTAGTTTTTCTTTACTTCCTCTAGCAATGCGACAAGCAGCGCTAACAATTTTTTGGGTAACAAATCGTTCTGGTCTGAGGGGAGATTCGTGATTGAATAAAATACCAGAACAGGCAAAGATGCCATAAGCTTCACGATAGTTTGCTACCTCCCAAAAAGAGGTTGCTTTAGCTACAGCATAAGGACTCCTAGGACGAAAAGGGGTTTCCTCATCAGCCGCGCGATCGCCAATATCACCAAAGCATTCGCTCGAACCAGCATTATAAATCTTGATTGGTTTTTCAATGAAACGAATGGCTTCTAGTAAATTTAAAGTCCCTGTTGCCACACTTTCCAATGTTTCTACTGGCTGCTCAAAAGAAAGACCGACAGAACTCTGTCCTGCTAAATTATAAATTTCATCTGGTTCGATTTTTTTGAGAACTTGCAGTACACTGCGAAAATCATTCAGCGCCAAAGACTCTAATTTTACTTGTTCGCGAATGCCCAAACGCAATAAATTCCGAAATGAAGATACTTGAGCATCTCTTGATGTACCGCAAACAAAATAGCCTTTTTCTAACAGCAATTTAGCTAAATATGCTCCATCTTGACCTGATACTCCACAAATTAATGCTTTTTTACTGTAGTTTGATTCGTTAGTCATGATTAATCTTGTTTGCCTATCGAACTTGTCAACATTCTTTGCATAACTTTATTGAGATAGCCAATTTGACAGTAGGCGTAGAGTAAATTATCAAAGCGTAGTGCAGGATTTTGAAAATGTTTTAAGGATTTATACAGACCGCGTACTAATCTTTCTGCACCTATATTGATTTGACCGAACCCAATTCTACCAGAGACTTCATCTCGATAATATTCGCTGACTCCTTGCCACCAACTGCGACGCAAAAACCAAGCTAGTTGAAGTCTTTCAGGGGAAACGTTATGGGCGGCCAAAGCGTCGGGAAGATAGGCTACTTGCCATCCTTGTTCTAGAGCTAATTCCGTTACGTATAATTCTTCATTGGAAAGTAAGTTTTTACCAATTCGCCCCAGATTGCGATCGAAACCGCCAATGGCATCGAAAAATGTACGTCTAATTGAATAATTTAAGCCTCTAGGAGTTAAACCAGGTCGATCGATATAGACTAGTTCTTGTCCTAAATCATACAGCCCTAAACCTCCTGCCATTTCCTGAGATAACCATTGCGGAGGCTCGATCCATTCAGGAAAAATGAGATCGACTTTACCACCAGCTATGGCTAGCTTTTCGTTATGCTGATAAGCATCGGCTAATACCCTCAACCATTGCCGACTAGCAACAGCATCATCGTCGAGATAGGCAAGAATAGGCGCAGTGGTTTCTTGTGCGCCTCGATTGCGGGCGATCGACAGACCAAGATTGGATTCGTAAACATATTTAATTAAAGGATGAGGCAAACGCGATTCTACTACCTCACGAGTGCGATCGCTCGATGCATTATCAACTACAACTATTTCGTAATTTTCGCAATCTTGAGCTAGCAAACTGTCTATAGCAGCGCCTAAATAACTATCTCGATTGTGAGTACAAATAATGGCGGCTATTTGCGGTGCGGACATAAATTCAAGGGATTAGGGGTTAGGGGTTAGGGATTAGGGATTAGGGATTAGGGGCTAGGGAAATATCGCAAATTAAATAAAATTGTCATATACAAGTTTATTGCTCGATTGCCTAGATTGTCTTGCTACTTAGATTGTTAAAATATTGTTCTTAAATTGGGATTGAGCCGATTTTAAGACCGCATCTAATAAGCCTGGAAACATCGCATCTAAATCTTCTCTTCGCAATGAGTTAAGATGCTGCGTGCCTTCTTTGCGAGTGAAAATCACTCCCGATTCTCGCAAGATTTTAAAGTGATTGGACATAGTAGATTTGGCAATAGGGCGCGGTGTAGAATTCTCGCTCGCGATCGCAAAATCAAAAGCAGAACAAGCTTGTTCTCCTTGCTCATCTAATAATTTTACAATTTCTAAGCGAACTGGATCGCCTAAGGCATAAAGAACTCCAGGTAAAGCAATCTCTCTGCGGTCTGGATGATAAATAAATTTCATCTTTGCTTCATTTGATTAATTATCTTATAATTCTAATTATTCGATTTATTTGAAATAGCGAACAAAAGTAATTAGGCTTAATTATCCATAATACAAAGCGTTTTCTGAATTGAGGTAAGTCAATGAGCATATTTACAGGAAAAGTTGCCCTAGTCACAGGTGGTAGTTCTGGAATTGGTCGTGCTGCGGCTGTAGCTTTTGCCAGCGAAGGCGCTAAAGTCGTCGTCGCTAGTCGTCGCCAACAAGAGGGACAGGAAACAGTCGAACTAATTCGTCAAGCTGGTAGTGAAGGTATTTTTATCCAAACCGATATTACCAAAGAAGAAGAAGTCAAAGCGATGGTAGATAAAGCGATCGCCACCTATGGCAAGTTAGATTATGCCTTTAACAACGCTGGAGTCGAAGGGTCGTTGGCACCATTGGTAGAACAAAACCTCAATGAATATAACAGAGTATTCGATGCCAACGTCAAAGGTTTATTTTTATCGATGAAGTATGAAATTGCTAGCATGTTAGAAAATGGAGGCGGTTCGATAGTCAACAATTCTTCGATCGCAGGTTTAATTGGATTTGCAGGTATGGGTATCTATGTCGCTAGCAAACACGCCGTACTCGGTTTAACTAAAACTGCCGCCTTAGAAGTAGCGAAATCTAATATTCGCGTCAATGCCGTCAGTCCTGGGGGAATTCAAACCGATATGTTTGGAAGATTTGCTAGCAGTCACGAAGGAATGGAAGAGCAAATGATTCAACTACATCCAGTCGGTCGTCTGGGTAAACCTGAAGAAATCGCCGACGCAGTTGTTTTTCTGTGTTCCGATCGGGCTTCTTTTATTACAGGACAATCAATTGCAGTGGACGGTGGATTTACGACTCAGTAGAGGCGAGGGATTAGGGGTTAGGGATTAGGGGTGTAAGGGTGTGGGGTGTGGGGGAAGTAATGAGTAATAAGTAATAAGTAGCAAGTAGCAAGTAGCAAGTAAAAAACTTCTGCCTCCTGCCTTCTGCCTTCTCAATGAACAATGAACAATGAACTATGAACTATGATTGAACTTTATTATTGGACAACACCAAACGGGCATAAAATTACTATCTTTTTAGAAGAAGTCGGACTACCTTATACAATTTTTCCGATTAATATTGGTGCTGGTGAGCAGTTCAAACCAGAGTTTCTCAAGATTTCTCCTAATAATCGCATTCCTGCGATCGTCGATCGCCAACCTGCTGATGGTGGTGAAGCAATTTCTGTGTTTGAGTCAGGCGCAATTTTACAGTATTTAGCTGAAAAGACTGGAAAGCTAATTCCTAATGACACAAGCGGACGAGTAGAAGTTCTGCAATGGTTATTTTGGCAAATGGGCGGCTTGGGACCAATGGCTGGACAGAATCATCATTTTAGCCAATACGCACCCGAAAAAATCGAATATGCTATCAATCGCTATGTGAATGAGACGGGACGCTTGTACGCAGTTTTAAATAAAAGATTGAGCGATCGCCAATTTGTAGCAGGCGATGATTATTCGATCGCGGATATTGCTTGCTATCCCTGGATCGTTCCCTACGAACGCCAAGGTCAAAAATTAGAAGATTTTCCCAATTTAAAACGTTGGTTTGAAGCAATTAAAGAACGTCCAGCAACGATTCGCGCCTACGAACAAGCAGAACAGTTTAAAAATCAAACCCTCGATCCCAATAAATCTAGAGACATGTTATTCAATCAATCGGCAAATACAGTTGGGCGTTAAGAAGTGACCGATGGATAGTAACTAGTGCAGTATGGCAGAATTAACCCGTCAGTTAATTGAGAAGAAAACCTTGTAGTAAAAAGGCTGTTTACTTCTGGAGGTGCGGATGACGAAGAAACCTCGTCATACAAAGCGCCGTCCTTCTGCCTCCTGCCTTCTGCCTTCTTGCACTAGGGACAATTAGCAATGAACTATGAACTATGAACCATGAACCATGAAAGTAGCAGTCTTTAGTAGTCAATCCTACGATCGAGAATTTCTTAGTGCAGCCAATCAAAACAGCGATCGCGAGTTAGTTTTTTTTGAACCTCGTTTGACTCGGGAAACTGTCGCACTTGCAGCAGGATTTCCAGTAGTTTGCGTGTTTATTAACGATGAATTAGGCGAGGAAACCTTGCGACAGCTTGCCAATCAAGGTACGAAATTAATTGCCTTGCGATCGGCTGGATATAATAATGTCGATCTGTCTGTAGCTAAAGAATTAGGTATGACGGTAGTGCGAGTTCCTGCTTACTCTCCCTACGCCGTCGCCGAACATGCTGTTGGTTTGATTTTAACTCTCAATCGCAAGTTGCACAAAGCCTACAATCGAGTACGCGATGATAATTTTTCCCTAGAAGGATTATTAGGATTCGATCTCCATGAGTCTACTGTAGGGGTGATAGGTACGGGGAAAATTGGTCAGTGTTTTGCTCGAATTATGAAGGGATTTGGATGCCATTTGCTTGCTTATGATGTTCATCAAAATCCTGATTGTGTGGCTATGGGAGTCAAATATGTTGACTTACCAGAATTACTAGCTGCGTCTGAGATTATTTCCCTTCATTGTCCCTTAATTCCTCAAACTTATCATTTAATTAATGCAGATTCACTGCAATATGTGAAATCAGGTGTGATGTTAATTAATACTAGTCGGGGTGGATTGATCGATACTTCAGCCGCGATCGCAGGCATTAAATCGGGTAAAATTGGCTATCTTGGCATCGATGTTTACGAACAGGAAGACGAACTCTTTTTTCAAGATCTCTCCGACAGCATCATTCAAGATGATACCTTTCAATTACTACAATCTTTCCCAAATGTAGTTATTACCGCACACCAAGCTTTTTTTACTCGCAATGCCATGAAGAATATTGCTGAGACTACGATCGCTAATATTGCAGATTTTGAGCAAGGAGGTGTTTGCGTTAATCAAGTTCATTGAGTGAAAACTTAAAGTTTAATTAGCAAAGATATCAGGATATTAAGGGTAAAATTCTTTCTAAAGTCCTGATATCTTTTGTTTTTGAACCATTTCATCAATCTAATACTAATAGAGACGAGCCATGTCAACAGAGAAACGTCTAGCTTTAGATATGAGTCTGGAAAATACGGTAAGACAACTTTTACCTCGTCCACCTCTTCTCTCCAGCTATCCATTGGGATGGGAAGATCTCTACCTCCAATACCATCAACAATCACCAGGAGAAACGCCAGAAATTACTATGGCACACCATTCTCTCCTAATCCATCACCGCGAACACGATTGGTTTGAGAGAAAAATTAATGGCAAAAGACACAGAGAACCCCAACAAGTAGGTCATATCGCCATCGTACCAGCAGGAGCCGATCATCAATCGCGCTGGCATCAAGATTTAGAGTTTACAGCTTTGTTTCTCGAACCCAATTATGTCAAACAGATTGCCTATGAGTCGATCGATCCCGATCGCATAGAAATCCTACCTCAGTTGTCCGCACCCGATCCACTCATTTATCAAATTAGTTTGGCGCTAAAACAGGAACTCGAAACCAATAGGTTAGGAAATCGCCTCTATGTCGATTCTTTAAAAACTATGTTGACAGCCACTTTACTCAAGAACTATTCTGCCAAAAAACCATTACTTTCAGATCGAACTAATACATTTTCTCCATCAAGACTCAAACAAGCAATTGAATACATCGACGCTAACTTAGCCAAAGATTTATCTCTAGCTGAGATCGCTGCTGTAGTTCATGTCAGTCCTTATCACTTTGCCAGAATGTTCAAGCAAGAGACTGGGTTGAGTCCTCATCAATACGTTCTTCGCCATCGCATTATCAAAGCAAAACAGCTTCTCATCAATCCAAATCACCCCTTGCTAAAAATTTCTCAACAAGTTGGTTTTGATAGTCAAAGTCATTTTATTAAAGTTTTCCGTAAATATACGGGGACAACACCCAAAAATTACCGCAAAGAAATTTGCTAACTAGTTTAGAAATTTTTTAAGTACGAAACGACCTGAAATCAAGGGTTTAAGAAATCTTCAAAAAAAACTTTTCAATGATGTTCTTTTTCGATCGAAACTTGGGAAATCTAAATCAGTAAGGAATGTTCCGAACAACTCGATCTTTATACTGAGCCGTCATTGAGAAATCCTATGCTAGCAGCTACTTCCTGGTATGTAGACACTGAAGATGATAACCTCGCATCTAATTTTAACTTCGATTTAGACGTTGCTGGTGATGTCCTGCAAAAAGTAACGGACGATCTAGTTGAACTCAATCTAGATGTTGACCCTGACTATATCACCAGACGAGGTAGTCGCACTACCACAGATTTAGTTCGATTATACCTCCAAGAAATCGGTCGTGTTCCTCTACTCCAAAGAGATGAAGAAGTATCTGAAGCGCAAAAAGTTCAGCGCCATATTCACATAGTAGAAATACGCAACAAAGCTGCCAAAAAAGGCGATCCGATCGTGCAAAGATTTGTCGAACTAATCGACATTCACGATCGCTTGGTTTCCCAATTAAGCCATCGTCCATCGATTAAGCGCTGGGCAAATATAGCTGGTTTGGATGCTCTAGAACTAAAAAATACGCTAGCTATAGGAAAACGCCGTTGGGCTGAAGTGGCGGGGTGTGATGTTAAAGAATTAGAAAAAATTCAAAGAGATGGCATTCGTGCTAAAGAACATATGATCAAGGCGAATTTACGCCTAGTCGTATCAGTAGCGAAAAAATATCAAAATCGTGGTCTAGAATTACTAGACTTGATTCAAGAAGGAACTCTCGGGCTAGAACGGGCGGTAGAAAAATTCGATCCTACTAAAGGTTATCGTTTTAGTACCTATGCTTACTGGTGGATTCGTCAAGGTATTACTCGCGCGATCGCTACCCAAAGTCGTACTATCCGCCTCCCCGTCCACATTACCGAAAAACTCAACAAAATCAAGAAAGCACAGCGCAAAATTTCTCAAGAAAAAGGACATACTGCGCGGATTGAAGATATCGCTCAAGAGTTAGATATGAGTACTGCTCAAATTCGAGAAGTCCTTTTGCGCGTACCTCGTTCCGTTTCTTTGGAAATTAAAGTTGGTAAAGAAAAAGATACCGAATTAGGAGACTTACTGGAAACTGAAAGCGCTTCTCCTGAAGAAACTTTAATGCGCGAATCTCTCCAACGAGATCTACAAAGTATTTTGGCAGATCTCACCAGCCGCGAACGAGAAGTTATTCAAATGCGCTTTGGTTTTGGTGGCGAGAAACCTTATTCACTAGCAGAAATCGGTCGTTGTTTGGAATTATCTCGCGAAAGAGTACGTCAAATTGAAGCTAAAGCTTTACAAAAATTACGTCAGCCCAAACGCCGCAACCTAGTTAGAGATTATTTAGAGTCTTTAACTTAAGCTATTAAATAGCTAAAAGCCGTCAGCAGCTTACTAAAAATGCTGATGGCTGAACGCTGATAGCTATAATCTGAACTCATAATCAATCGGCTTTGGTAGCGATCGACAGTAATCCCCAGAAAACTAGTATGCTACCAATGCCAAACCAAAGTGACGGAATTTCTTGTAAAGCTACAGATGCAAATAACACTGCAAACATTGGTTCTAGCATCAATATTGCAGTTGTCAGTACTACTGGTAAACGTTGGGCTGCTGCTGTATAGCACAAAAATGGTACAGCAGTAGACAAAATTCCTAACCCTAACAAGACGAGAATAACTTGTTTATCAATTCCAATTCCAATTGACGCTTTGGAGAAGACTGCACATAAGAGAGATAGAACACCTCCAAGCAAACAAGTTAAAAAAACAATATTTATCGATTTTGGAGCAATTCTCTGCTTAGTAAGCTTATTAAACCAAAGTGTGTAAAGTGCAACTAAACCAGCAGCACCTAACGCCAAAAGGTAGCCTACCATAGTTTTCCAAGAGGCAGCTCGATCGGTAAATAGTTGAGGGAGCATAATAAGACTGACTCCAGACATAGCCAGCAGCATTCCAATACTCTCACTTCGTTTAACCTGTAAGCGCACAACATACTTATAGGCAATAATAAATAAGGGTGAGGTCGTAAATAACAAGGTAACTTCTCCTACAGGTGCCATCTGAAATGCTGTTGTACCTAAAACGTAACCCCCAATAGCAAGCAAACTCAGACACCAGGTTAGCGAAGCGCCCAGAGAGCGAGCAAAATTATGTCGAACACTTGACGCTAGAAAAAGTATCGGAAGCATCGTAGCGGTAGCAGCTAAAAAGCGACCAGCCAAAATAGCAAAGGGGGACTATCCTGGAAGCCAGCGAACAAATACGCCTACCATACCCCAAGTAGCTGCGGCGCACAGTCCCGCCATCAAGCCTTGAATGTTTAGTGTGGGCTGAGTCATCTAAATTTAATTAAAGAAGAAGTTATGGCTATTATCGACAATTTATCAGGCGTTTATCAGCTTGTAGTCAAACTTCTATTATTTATACTACATCCCCAAGGGTGTAGTGTATTTATTATCAGTCAATTATTTCTGAACTGAATTTTAAAATTGTATGGATAAAATTTACACAGATTTGTCAGTTGATAATAATAATAATGTCAACGAGTCTGTATCTACTGACGAGTTAGCTGCTGCTTTAGAGACTCCGATCGACTTTAATTTTCAACTTCCCGATCCAGAAGATGAGGACATTCAAGAACATGATTTTCAGCAGCGGTTAGATGAAGTTTGGCAAATTTGCGATCGCTTCGATTTGCAAACTGATATTTGGCGTGGTAGGATTTTGCGAGCAGTACGCGATCGCGAGAAAAAAAGAGGCGACGGACGAGGTACTGGTTTTATCAATTGGCTCAAAGATAGAGAAATTACCAAGTCTCAAGCATATGCTCTCATTCAACTAGCTAATAGCGCCGATCTGCTCTTAGCAGAGGGGCAACTTGACCCCGATAGCATCAATAATTTTAGTAAACGAGCTTTTGTCGAAACTGCTAAAGCTGCGCCCGAAATACAACAAATGGTAAGCGAAGCTGCTGCTAAAGGCGATCGCCCCATAATAATGATCGCGATCGAAGATATCGGTACAATAGTTAATAAAATCTCGATTGGCTCAAAATTAAAAAGATCGATCGCCTGAGAGCTAAGCTATTTCTGTTAACTTTTGACTTAAATTAAAAAATGTCCTCAACCAATATAGAAAACCCATCTCAACCAGATACAGAAGAATATTTAGACGAACTTCCTAATGAAGTAGAAATGTCTTTATTCGACCATCTCGAAGAATTGAGGTTGCGGATTTTCTATGCTGCGATCGCTGTTGTTGTAGGCGCGATCGGCTGCTTTGTCTTTGTTAAGCCTTTGGTTCAATTTCTGGAAGTTCCTGCTAAAGGAGTCAAGTTTCTGCAATTAGCACCAGGGGAGTTCTTTTTTGTCTCGATTAAAGTAGCAGGATATAGCGGTATATTAATCTCTAGTCCTGTCATTCTCTACCAAATCGTACGCTTCGTCTTACCAGGTTTAACTAGACGGGAACGTCGTTTGCTCGCTCCCGTCGTCTTTGGTTCGAGTATCTTATTTTTTATTGGCTTAGCCTTTGCTTATATCGCTCTAATTCCTGCGGCGCTTAATTTCTTCATCAGTTATGGAGCGGATGTAGTAGAACAATTATGGTCGATCGATAAATATTTTGAATTCGTATTACTATTAATGTTCAGCACGGGATTAGCGTTTCAAGTCCCGATCGTCCAAGTGATTTTAGGTCTACTCGGTATTGTTTCTTCTGGACAGATGCTATCTGGTTGGCGTTACGTCATCTTATCCGCAGTAGTAGCAGGTGCAATTTTGACTCCCTCTACCGATCCTCTAACTCAATCTTTACTTGCTGGTGCAGTCTTAGGATTGTATTTTGGTGGCATTGGTATGGTTAAATTGATTGGGAAGTAACAGGAAACAGGGAACAGGGAATAGGCAGCAGGCAGCAAACAGGTATGCGAAGAGGTTATTTCATCGATCGCAATCGCAAATTTTGGGCATAGTAACAATCATTATTTTAGGCAAAATAACACAGGTCAATAAAATGCTCGATTTTCTCAATCCTCTTCTAAATCGTCACCCAGAAAAGATAAAAGCTAATGTAGAAATCTACACATGGGCTACTTGTCCTTTTTGTATTCGTGCCAAACTACTGTTGTGGTGGAAAGGTGTTAATTTTACCGAATACAAGATAGATGGCGACGAACAAGCTAGAAATAATATGGCGCAACGTGCGTCGGGTAGAAAAACTGTACCCCAGATTTTTGTAAACGATCGCCATATAGGTGGTTGCGACGATCTTTATGAATTAGATGGGAAAAGACAGTTAGACTCTTTATTAACTCAATCACCTAGCTAAGTTTAATGCTCCCTCGAATGCTGTTAAGCAGAATTTACCGCTTCATACAAACGTTTTAATTCTTCTTCCAGGGTATTATCGGGCATATCTTCATCAGCACGTCTATACCAATATCTTGCGTTGCTTAGATCGCCTTCTATTCTGTGCAAATAGCCATGAATTAGACAGGACTTCCGATCGTAGTGAGGTTGAACCAATTCATGCGCCTCATTCCATTTCCCTTCTCTTGCTAAATCCAATGCTTTGATATGGTCACAAGCCATTTCTCACTCCTGGTGGACGAGTTGCTTATTAATTACCGATCTTTAATAACAACCTTAACGTTTTTTATCTGACTCATTCCTCGATCGCGATTGCATTCTGGAATCTTAGACATAGAGCATTCACTACTAGTTGAAGCAGGAAAATTTCAGTAGACTTTAGACTTTAATTACTCCTGTCTTCTCTTCACGGCTGACTGCTGACGGCTGAATTGCTGAGTGCTAAGCTTATCCCGAACTCAGGTTAAATTAGCAACTTTTTAGTCAATATTCAAAAATTTCTGCTGCAATCGACCCCTCTGCAACTTTAGTGACAGCACCCGTCATCATAATCAGAAAATCATCGCTAATTTCGATCGCAATTTGTCCTCCTTGCATATGAACGGCGATCGCTCGATCGCATAAACCTAGCTTGCAAGCAACAGCCGCCGCCGCGCTGCTACTACTACCAGATGCTAAAGTGTAGCCAGCGCCTCTTTCCCAAATCTCGATCTGAATATTGCCGCGATCGAGAACCTTCATAAACTGAACATTGGTACGCTTGGGAAAGTAAGGATGAACTTCGATTAGAGAACCATAGTGTTTGGCTATTTCAGGTGTAACTTCGGGCAACTGGATGACACAGTGTGGATTACCAATCGTAGCGGCACAAAAGGTAAAAGTGCGATCGCCGACAATAATATTTTCCTCAATAACTTCTCTCGATCGCCCCGTGACAGGAATTTTTTCACTTTGAAAGCTGACATGTCCCATCTCTACTCGAACACTTTTGCCTGAATCAGAAACCCGCGCTTTAACTCGTCCGCCCAAAGTATCGATATCGAACTCTTCATCTCGAACGAGTTGGTTATCCCACAAATAGCGAGAAAAAATTCTCAAACCATTGCCGCTTTTTTCTGCTTCGCTGCCATCTGGATTAAAAATTCTTAATCCAAATCTAGCATTGCTCGATGGTAGAGGCCCAAACAAAATACCGTCCGAACCAATACCGAAGTTGCGATGGCAGATTCGCTCAATTTTCTCAGAGGTCAATGCCAAAGCTGAGTCTTGAGGCTCTATGACCAAATAATCGTTGCCGAGAGCATGATACTTTGAGTATTTCATATGTTTCTAAGGCACGAATCAATACTATGCTGCCAAATAGTACCTAATGGAGTAATTTAGCTGCCTTTAGCATATGGTAAGTAATCAATAGCTGTGTGAGTGCCAGAGGATAGCTTTGTAGTAATTCTCCTGTGGTGCCAACTACTTTACCAAGATCTTGATTGCCTTCTAGAGAGCAAAATTTTCCCAAATAGGGAACTTCATTACAAAGCATTCTTTCTAATTCTCTAACTTGCTCGACAGCGGCATGACCATCAATTTCCAAAACATCGACTGGTTTACTCATATCGCGATCGAGTTCGAGACGAATTGCCGAACCTAAATGATTGCCCTCAGAGTCTAAAATATTAGTCAGTTCGGGGTGGGGAATAGTAGGTCTGAGTACTAGCCGCACGTTTAACAATAAATCGTCTTGTGACAACTCTTGATTGGGCGGATAAAAGCTAACCACGATATCAGCCCATTGTCTTTGAGGGCGAATATAAGCTTCTGAGTCGGGTTCTCGCTGGCGTAGTTGTTCGAGGACTTGCTCGTCAGTATAGCCGCGCTTGCGAGTGTCTCGTTTGACTTTCCAAGTTTTGCGTAAACTTTCAGGCGGTGCTAAATAGGCTTTCACATCATAGCTATCGCGCATCCCTCTAGTAGAGTAGCCCAGCAATCCCTCAACAATTACATATTTTTTGGGTTTGATATATTCTGGTGGATCGAACGAACCCGTACTGTGATTGTAAATTGGCTTGAGAATTGGCTGTCCCGTTCTTAGTAAGCTTAAATGCTGCTGAATGATATCTAGATAGTTACAATCGGGGTGCAGTGCAGATATGCCTAATTCGGCTCTTTGTTTGCGATCGTAGCGATGATAGTCGTCAGTACAAATAACCGTAACATCTTCAACACCTAAAATTTGAGCTATCCCCTGCGTCAGAGTAGTTTTGCCTGCGGCGCTATCACCAACAATACCAACGATAATTGGTCTATTACTCATAATTCCTCCTCAACAGGGGCAAAGTTTTAAAAAATTATATTAACTCAGTTAAGTATTGATTTTATGACAATTGTGGTTCATTGTTCATGGTTCATTGTTCATTGTTCATTGCAAAAAAAGGAACAGGGAACAGGGAACAGGGAAAAAACTTACGAATTACGAATTACGAATTACGAATTAATTTTGCTGGAGAATATTGACGACGCTTGGCGATCGCGAAGATTAAAACGAAAAAGGTTAAAATTCCCGATGCATAGAGAGGATAGCTATAGGCATGAGGAGAGGAGCGATCGCCACTTAAGTTTTGAGCTAGATTTAAAATCATACCAGCAAGCGGTGGCCCAAAAGCATTGGATAGAGTTAAATAAGAGGCATTTAATCCAAAAACTGTGGCTTGTACTTCTGGTTTGGCATTGACAGAAATTAGTGTGGTAATCATGGGTTGTACCAAAGCATTGAAGACAGAAAAAACGATACTAATGCACCAGAAATAGAGCAAATTGGGAATCGCTGGCATCAACATGAAGGAAAGACTGCGAATAAATAAACCCAAAAAGAGAATTTTAACGATACTTAAATGCTGAATTAAAAAAGCAATGCCTTTAGCTTGCACGGCGATCGCGACGATTCCAAAAGTGACAAATAAAAGCGTCAGCGATTGGCTATTTTGTGCGAGTACTTTGAGATAGTAAGGCTGAAAAGCAAAAGTAAAAATAGTAAAAGTAGTGCCAATTAAGAAGGTAATTACTAATAAAATGCCAATTTGGGGAATCGCTAATCCTCTGACTAAATTACCCAAACCGAGATCGAAAATATTTTTTGCTTTATCTGCTTTAGTTTTTAGGGTTTCAGGAAGCAAGAAAATCGTAGCAATCAAGGCAACTGCTGCGATCGCGCTAGAAAATAAAAAACCCACACCCAAAGAAAAACGCTGCGCTACAAAACTAATACCAGGGCCTAAAACAAATCCTAAGCCAAAAGTAGCTGCACTGAACCAACCAAAAGCTTTAGCGCGTTGTGCAGGAGGAATA
>CAZJTL010000098.1:0-18266 GCA_964548905.1 uncultured bacterium
ATTAGGACAATTCATCTCTTATTATTATCAAATCATCCCGCAGGGATGCAATGCCACCCCTGATGGTCAATTTCTTAGTGAGATTGCTAGTGACTTAGGTTTGGGTGCAGTAGGCAAGTCTGGTAATATCGACATTACTACAGGAAATCTATCTTTAACTAATGGCTCTCGACATCGATTAAAGGTCAAGCTAATCTAGGTGGGAATATTACCATTAATTTCCAAGACACCTTAAAACTAAACAATGGTAGTCAAATTTCTGCTCAAGCAAAAGACAATGCTAGTGGTGGCAATATTACTATTAAGGCATCCAATGGTTTTGTAGTTGCTACTCCTAACCAAGATAACGATATTATTGCTACTGCCGATCGAGGACAAGGAGGCAATATCTCGATCGACGTGGAAAGAGTATATGGATTTGACAAAAATCGCATTCAACAAATTACCGAAGACCGAGATATTATTTCTAGTAACGGTAAAAATGATCTTAATTCCAGTTCTGGTAATCCTCAATTAAGCGGAACTGTCAATATTAATACCGAACAATTAGATCCTGCTAAAGAAAGAGCGAAAACTCCAGAAAACCTGGTCGAACCAGATGAAACAGTTGCTTCTGCTTGCGGTACGGATAGAAGTGGTGCTTTAACTAATAGTTTTACTGTTACTGGACGTGGCGGTATGCCACCTTCTCCCTTTGAAGCTCTTAATAGTAGCTTTATTCAGAGTTCTGGAGGAAATGAGGGAGAGGACAGGGAGCAGGGGGAGCAGAGGGAGCGGAGGGAGCAGAGGGAGCAGGGGAGACAGGGAGATGCTATTAAATTGGATGAAAAGTATTCGCACATCGATTAAATCCAGGCATCTAGCTAGAGGTTCTGTCGATATACGCTATGCTCTGATTGAAGCTTGTGCGATCGGGGTTTTTTCAGCGCTAGCAGCACTCTTTGATATTTGGCGATGTTTGCAGGCGATCGCTACTTTTGCAAAGCATCAAGAGCTAATTTGACTATAGGCAAGTCAACTCTCAATATTTTTCCCTACAACGGCGGGTGAACAAATCGGAGGAAACCTCCGATTTTCCCGCCTCCCCTACACCCTACACCCCTCTGCATAAAAGCCTTTTCTCCACCAGCAAATTAGATGTTGACCAGCTTAGATGCCAGTTTATTGGTGCCAATAGCAGTTAACTTTCTTTGTGTTTATAAAAAAATTACATAAAAAACAAAAACGAGTCGAGTTTTATAAAGAGTTAGTGAATTTACTGATAACCATCAAATATACTAGCAAGTATCAGTTAATATACTTAAGTAATATATTTATCTATAGCGTTTCTTAATTAAGCGTGAGGTACACCTAACTTCTGCCTCCCACCTTAAAACTATTAACTTTATATCTCATCAATCTGAGAACCGCTATGTCTAACATTTGGATTGCTTAGGCAACAAAATCTTAGTGGATTTACCGACAAACAGCTAACAAATTTAATTAAGGCAATGAACATAAAACCCTCATCGTTCTTAGAGCATACTGACAAAAGCGAGATGAACAACAAGCCTCGCGTCAGCATTGGACTACCTGTTTACAACGGCAAGCAATTTCTCAAAGAAGCCTTGGATTCAATTTTGTCTCAGACCTTTGAGAATTTCGAGTTAATCATCTCAGATAATGCCTCAACAGACGGCACTGAAGAAATTTGCCGAGAATACGCTGCCAAAGATAGACGTATCCGTTACTATCGCCATGAACAAAATCTTGGTGCTGCCTGGAATTTCAATCATGTCTTTGAGTTGTCTACTGGTGAATACTTTAAGTGGGCAGCCGCCGATGATTTCTGTGCCTCAAACTTTCTGGCTCGCTGTGTAGAAGTGCTTGACAACGATCCTTCGGTAGTTGTGTCTTGCACAAAGACAATATTTACCAAGTCGAATGGACAAAGGTGGTGGGAAGGGCGTTCCTTAACTCAGCTTGATTCCGAGAAACCACATCAACGTTTTCAAGCAGTAATTTCAGATTTCTGGTGTTTAGAAGTTTTCGGACTCATACGCAAGGATCTGCTAAGCAAGACCTCACTACACAAACCCTACTACGGTTCAGATAGGTTATTGCTTGTTGAACTCAGTCTTTTGGGACGCTTTAGAGAAATTCCTGAATCTCTCTTTTTTAGGCGCTGTCATTCAAACCAATCAAGTAGGCTATCACCAAAGGAGCGAGAGGTCTGGATTGACCCCAAAGCCGATCGACGACCCAAATTCCTAAGACCTCGTGGTTCTCTTGAGTATTTACGGGCAATATTAACAACTCGGTTAAATTGGTACGATCGCATGTCCTGTCTTAATATACTCAGTCACCATCTTTTCTCATTGAGCAATTGGAAAAAGTTTTTCTTTAAGAGAGTACCAAAAGCAGTATAGGGGACAGGTGACAGGGAAGTAGGAAGTAGGAAATAAAAAAACTTAAGTACAGACGCGAAATTTCGCGTCTGTACGAACTTAAGCGGAGTCGGAGACAGCGAAGCCTCTGAGAAAAAAGATAGATTGCGATCCGAATAAAATCTAAGTGCAGAGGAAGATTGAAAAAGGCGATTTGGAGCAGAAGGATTCGATCGGATCAACGAGATTGCATAATGCGAGCGAACTGTTGACGCTGTTCGAGAGTAAGCACTTCACGAATTTCTAACATGCTTGATAAATGTAACTCTGCCATCTTTTGTTGCAGTCGCATAACCTCTTGATGTTTGTTGCGAATAGCTGCAACGGTATCGTCACCAGCCATCATTTGTGCTAGTTGCTGCTGTTGCGTACTCAAATTTTTTCTTAATTGCGCCAATGGTTGTTTGTATTTTTGGCGGAGAGCGCTAATTTTTTGCTTCTGTTCCTGGTTGAGATTAAGTTCTTTTAATAATTTCCTGGAAAGATTAGGCTTTCTTCCAGTCGCTCGATCTTGACTTAATAAGAGCTGATTGGTATTGTGTTCGCCATGTAATTGCCAATTGGGAATATAGTTAGCCAAAACGGGAATGCTGCCAAGAGTGGCAATTGTAATTAGGGAAATCAGGGGAAGATGACGTGAAGACATAGGAAGATTAGGGAAGAGAAAGTACTAGTTGTGCCTTTCTATCTGTTATTAATAAAGAATCTGCTGGCATGGTTGCTGATAAATCATCGATCTCGTTATTACCAACGCCACTTTGCCAACTACTTACTAGAAAAACCTCTAGCTCATCACTATTTAGAGCTAATTGCGGCTGAGTCACAGAAGAACGGTAACTTCCCCAGCCAATAAAAAGTCCTGCTAGGATAGCACCAGGAATTGCCCAAGAAAACTGATAGGCTTTGTGTTTATCTGGCAAATTGTCTTGTTCGATTAACTCGATTATTTGCTCTTCTATCTGTTTTTCAATGTCAATTTTCTTAGCGGGAGGATGAGGACGATACTGTTGCAAAAAATTGACTAGGTTGCGATCGTCTTTGTCAAACTTAGTCATAGCGATACTCCTTGTTGCTGGAGAAAATTCTTAATAGCGTTTCTAGCATGAAAAAGGCGCGATTTTACGGTTCCTATGGGGATATTTAAAATGCTAGCTACTTCTTTCTGAGAAAGATCTTCAAGATCGTGTAAAACTAATACTGCTCGATGTTCCAAGCTAAGAGTTTGCAATCCTCTTTGTACTAAATCTTGATAGTGTAATTGCATCAAATCTGGAGTATTTTGAGAGTCTGAGATAATATTGCTGAGGTTTTGATTTTCTTCATCAGATGGTCGAGTCTTATGTTGTCTGGCAAGTTGTCTTCTGCGATCGAAAGCAACATTCCAACTAATTCTATATAACCAGGTGGAAAAATAAGAGACTTCTTTTAATTTAGGTAATCCTTTCCAAGTTCGCAAAAATACTTCTTGTACCAAGTCGTCTAACATTTGTTCGCCACACAATTGATACAAGGTAGATCTTACCCGTTGCTGATAATTTTGATAAAGTTGACGAAAACTATGGCGATCGCCGCTTTGACATCGCTTAACCAGCTCTATTTCGGTACAACTAGCACGAACTCGATCGTTAGTTATTACTTTTGCCATTTTTCTCAGCACTCGATCTTATTTATTTAGACACACAGAGCTAGAAAAAGGTTCAAAAAAATTGCTATCTCGTATATTTTTTATTGTTGAAAATACTCAGAGATCTCGTTTAAATCGATCGATAAATCTCCTACCAGAGTTAGCTTAGCTTGACGTTGTTGTTCGCTGGTATAATTTAGCTGAACTTCTAGATAGCGATCGGGTTTAAATAGCAACAGTTGGGACCATTCGATCGCGGTAATTCCTGGGGAAACTTCGATCCCTTCCCAATAAATTTCTGGATGAATTGCTTTAATTTCCTCACCAGACAAGCGATAAAGATCTAAATGATATAAAGGCAAGTTTCCTTGTGCATACTCATCAATCAGGCTAAAAGTAGGGCTAAGAATTGGTTCTCTAATACCCAAACCTTGACCGATGCCTTTAACAAGCGTTGTCTTTCCTGCGCCTAAATCTCCCTCTAGCAAAATAACGCTACCTGCTGGCAAAAGTTTTGCTAGTAACTTGCCTAATTCTTGAGTAGCGATCGCATCGGCAAGAAGAATTACTGTCTGTTGAGATGACATTGACTATGGATTGAGAGTAAATACTTAGGCGAGCGAAAAAAATACTGAGACAAATAAGACAAAAGCTCTTGCCAGCTAAGGGTTTTTACTAGTTTTAACCGAATTATTACTGACAAAATTCATCTAATTTTCATATAAAAATACTTGTTCGACACAATAGCTTAAAAATCTATTGCTAATATGTTTTACATGCCAAGTAATTTAGGTGAGACAACAAAACTCGTTAGCAAGTAGTTTGCTTTTATTTAAAGGACAAGCGCCTGCTCCTCTAAATATAAATTTTTATAGGAAACTACGAAACTGCAAGTTATTTGTATGTCTCACCTTTTCTTTTCTAATTCTAGAATAGATCGTACAATAAATAAACTTTTTTAGGAAAAAAGAGATTAGGGGTTAGGGGAGCAGAGGGGCCCAGAAGCAGAGGGGCAATCCTTCGATGAACTATGAACCATCAACCATGAACTATGAACCAACTTACAATTTAGGTTGCCATTTACCCGTATACCATCTCAGTAAAACTCTTGCCAAACGCTCTGAATCGTGTCTGACATAACCTAATTCTTCATCTTCATCCATAACGTTAGCCAAGACAATTCTACGTCCGAGTTTAGCGACATCTTCTCGATCTAAAAATACTGGGTGAGATTTTTCTTGAGCGTAGCGCTGTAAAGATTGGGGAGAAGGAGATTTACGGTGTGCCAAAACAGCGTCAAATAATTTGAAACCACAAATGCGATCGATCGCTCGAATATGATTGGAGACAGTGTAATCATCTGTTTCTCCAGGTTGGGTCATGATGTTACAAATATAAATACGAGGAACTGTTGCTTTGGCGATCGCATCCCGAATTTCTGGAACTAGCAGATTGGGGATAACGCTGGTGTAAAGACTACCTGGGCCAATAATAATATATTCAGCCTCTTCTATAGCAGCGATCGCCGCAGGAAGAGCAGGGGGATCGGAGGGGATGCAACCAAAATCGACAATCTTTCCCTTAGCTTCAGTAATATTAGATTCTCCCTCGATGTTTCGACCATCAGCTAATTGCGCCCAAAGACGGACATCGCTTAAGGTAGCAGGTAAGACTCGACCACGCACGGCTAAAACTCTAGAACTCGCAGCAACGGCTAACTCTAAATCTCCAGTAATTTCGCTCATTGCTGTCAGAAATAAATTGCCAAAACTGTGTCCCATCAAACCGTCACCAGCTTGAAAGCGATACTGAAATAGTTCTGTCAGTAATTTTTCCTCATCTGCTAAGGCTGCCAAACAGTTACGCAAGTCCCCTGGCGGAAGGACACCAATTTCACGGCGCAATCTTCCTGATGAACCACCATCGTCAGCAACAGTAACGATCGCTGTAATATTAGAACTGTATTGTTTTAAGCCTCTGAGTAAGGTAGAAAGTCCTGTACCGCCGCCGACAGCTACTATTCGGGGACCTCGATTGAGGCGACGATGAGCGATGAGCATATCCACCAATTCTTCATCGCTATCTGGTTTGAGTACTTCGGTAATTGAACCCATAGTTCTAGATTGACCCCAAAAAACCAAAAATAAACCAAAGGCGATCGCCAAAGGACCCGATATATAATTGGGGATAATTTTGGTAATTGTTTCTAGAATTCCCAAGGTTAAATCGATCAAGCGATAGATAGGAGTTAACTTAACCCAAATCGCCAAGCCCAAAGCCGAAACAAACAAACCACCAGCACTGATTAATAACCAGCGCTTAACAAACAATCCTGGGGACAACCACTTAAACCATCGGTTAACTTTTTGCGGGGCTTTTTTTCTAGCAGAAGACGAATTTCCCATTTCCACCTAGTGATTTGATAAGGCTTGTTTGAACGGAGGAATCGACAAGAATAATTGTTGACCAATATTAAAAATATTGACAGAATTCGATCGATGTAAGGGCGCTCACTCTCAATTTTTGGCTTTTTTAAGCTAATGTCAATACACTTGCTATAGTAATCAAAAAAATGAACCATGAACTATGCACCATGAACTATGAGCATTATTTTAGGACTCGATCCAGGGATAGCAATTTTGGGTTTTGGGGCGATCGCAACTCAAACAGCTTCAGCAAAAGTAAACAAGCGATCGGTAAAATTATTAGATTTTGGAGTGATTGAAACTCAGGCAAAAACCCCTGTTGGTGAAAGACTTTGTACTATTTACGAAGACTTACACGCTTTAATTGAAGAAATGAATCCCGATTTGGTGGCGATCGAAAAATTATTTTTTTATCGTATGGGCAATACGATCGCAGTAGCTCAAGCAAGAGGAGTTTTGATGTTGGTTTTGGCGCAAAAAAATGTCCCCTATGTTGAGTTTGCACCTCCTCAAATCAAGCAAACGCTGACTGGATATGGTAAAGCTGACAAGCAAGAAGTTCAAGAAGCTGTAGCACAAGAATTAGATTTAGACTCTATTCCTAAGCCAGATGATGCTGCTGATGCTTTGGCGATCGCTTTAACTGCTTGGTTTTATCTATGAGTTTGGTGGATAAAAAGCCAAAAAAAAGCAATTTGAATATTTTGGATAAATTAGCAATTCAAACTGCACCAAGGTTTAATTATTCTTTTTTATGAAAAAGAGGACTTAATTGTTTAACCTATTGATTAGTAATTCTGATATAAGCCGCCAGAACCCTCGTCATCGCGCCATCCTCCTCCATTGATGCGATCGGCTTGGTAATCAGTTAAGTTATCTGCTTGAGACAACCAATCAGCTTGCTTTTGAGAAGACTTCGATTTTGTTTTCGAGCGATCGAATTTAGCGTCAAGTTTTGATTTCATTAAACTACTCCTTGTTGGCTAGCAACTCAATATTTAATGGGATTTTAAGAAAGCATCCTACAGTAAAGATATCTTAATAACAATGCTGCAATATCGATATATCAGAGATTGTAATTAGAGATTGTTGACATTTTTATTGAGATGAGATCTCAGTGTTTTTTGTATCTGGTGTAGGAATTATGATGTATCCAGTCTGAATATCTCCTAATACCAAATTACGCTTTCTGCCCCAATACCACCAATAGGCACCTGTATAAGCACAAATTATACTATCAAGTTGGTCTTCGAGCGCTTTAAAATTCCCCCTTTCAAGCTGATGGCTGATAGCTGCTAGCTGAATTACAATACTAGAGCTAATAGCTAGTGAGAGCAGGTGAAAATGTTAAGTAATTGCGTCAAACTAAATCGAGGGAATCTTAACAGGGATCGAACTAGTTTCACTAATATTTCTTTTCACTTAGATCGAAATAACCTTAAAAAAATAGAACAAGCTCAAGCTAAAAATCGGGCTTTAAAATTTTCTGCTTCTCTGTTATCTGAATTTCGCGATCGCGTTATTATCGAGCGTCAAAATTACCTTCATTCTGGATTAACTTTTTGTAGCTATTACTTGGACAATAATCGTCAAAAAGCAGCAATACGCAGCGTCATTTTTCTTGACGGCAAAGTAAATCAACAAATTTGCCATGAGTTTCTTCAAGATCGAAAACTAGCACGACAAATTATTTCTGCTCATTATTGGCTCAGCGAACAATTATTAAATCAATTAAATCCAGAAACTCAAACTAGCTTTAATTTAACTTCGATCGCCTTAGTTTTATCTTTACTAGCGATCACTATCTTTGTCTGGATTAATCTTCAAGATCTTACTGGTAGTATTGTCGATTATTTGATTTTGAGTTTGATGTTTTTGTTGCTGCAACAAGGAATAAAGCGTTTGTTAGAGTTTTGCCAAGCCAAGTGGAGAGAATGGCGTTTTCAGAAATTGTTATTCGATCGACTATCATAACCCACGAACAATTTGACAGATTTGCTAGTCGTAGAGTTATGGTGAAAAAGATTAGACTACAGAGATATCGATAATGACTAGACTAAAAGTAGGATTGCTGTTTGGCGGTCGTTCGGGCGAGCATGAAGTGTCTATTAGTTCGGCGAGAGCGATCGCATCGGCACTCAGTTCCTCAGAAAATGCTTCTAAATACGAACTACTTCCCTTTTACATTGAAAAAGATGGCATTTGGCGAGAACCTGAAATTGCTCAAACAGTATTAGATTCTCAAACTCCTTTAGCAACTGATAGCCATCATACCCAAAATATCTGGCAATTTCCCTCTCAAGCAGCAGAAATTGAGGTTTGGTTTCCAATTCTACATGGCCCTAATGGGGAAGATGGTACGATTCAGGGGTTAATTGCCCTGATGCAAGTACCTTGTGTTGGTAGCGGCGTGCTAGGTTCGGCATTAGGCATGGATAAAATTGCCATGAAAACAGCATTCGCTCAAGCTGGATTACCACAGGTAAAATATGTAGCCGTATCGCGATCGCAAATTTATTCTGGTCCCTGTATCTTTCCTAAACTCTGCGACCAAATTGAAGCCGAATTAGATTATCCTTGTTTTGTCAAACCTGCTAATTTAGGTTCTTCGGTGGGTATTGCCAAAGTGCGATCGCGTCAAGAACTAGAAACAGCTTTAGATAATGCTGCTAGCTACGATCGAAGGGTTATTGTTGAGGCGGGAGTAGTCGCCAGAGAAGTCGAATGTGCGGTGTTGGGGAACGATTTTCCCAAAGCTTCTGTAGTCGGTGAAATTACCTTTAACAGCGATTTTTACGACTATGACACTAAATATATAGCTGGTCAAGCCGATTTACACATTCCCGCTCAAATTCCCGACGCGATCGCCACTCAAATTCAAGAAATGTCTCTTCGTGCCTTTACTGCTGTCGATGCTGCTGGTTTAGCCAGAGTAGATTTTTTCTATCTGGAAAAAACAGGAGAAGTATTGATCAACGAAATTAATACTCTACCAGGCTTCACTGCAACCAGCATGTATCCTCAAATGTGGGCAGCTAGCGGGATTACTTTTCCCCAACTAGTCGATCGCCTGATTCAATTAGCACTTGAGCAAAGGTGAGGGGTTAGGGGCTAGGGATTAGGGATTAGGGAAAAGTTTTAAGTCTTAAGTCTTAAGTCTTAAGTTTTTTCCTTCTGACTTCTAACTTCTGACTTTTCCCTACACCCTACACCCCACACCCCACACCCTAATCCCTAGCCCCTATTCCCTAATCCCTAGAAGCAGAGGATGCGATCGCGAGACTGAAGGGCTAAACTTGGATATGCTATCGATCGAGCTAGTTTATGTCAGAGCTAGAGCAACTTCCCAAACCTCACCCAGATATTAGTGAATATGAATGGGAGCGCACCCCAATTAGTGTGAAAATTTTAATTGAAGACCTACAAGTAAATCTCAAACAGAGAAAAAAACAGCTAGAAGACTTACGTACAGAGAATAATTGGTGTAAAAAACAACTTAACTTACAGTTTGGTAATCCATCTAAACCGCGTCCACCTTCAGCACCAGAGGTAATTATTTGGACGGCGATCGGTATCATTATCACGGCTTGCGGTACTTTTATCCCTGCCTACAGTCTCAATTTTCCTTTAGCTTGGGCAACTCAAGGCATTCAATTCCAATCTTTAAACGTTACCTATCAAATTGGTGCAGTGTTGCTAGCTGCTTGTTTGGGTGGCAAAAATGCTGGTTTGCTATCTCAAATAGCTTATATAGCGATTGGCTTAACTTGCTTGCCAATTTTCGATCGAGGTGGTGGTTGGGGATATATTCAAGAACCTAGTTTTGGCTATATCTTAGGTTTTACAGTTGGAGCTTGGTTGTGCGGATGGTTGGCATTTCAAACTAAAGCTAAGTTAGCTTCTCTCTCAGTTAGTTGTTTTTTGGGTTTTCTGGCTATTCATTTAACTGGTATTGTCTATTCATGTATCTTAGGGGCGATCGCGGCTGGAAGCGAAAGAATGTCTACTTTACAAGCTATTGTGACCTATTCTATTTACCCACTACCAAGTCAAATCATGGTTGTTTGTACTGCAATTCTGATTGCTTTTGTCATGCGTAAGATAATGTTTAATTAACCTGAGTTCGAGATAAGATCAGTAGTCAGCCGTCAGCCGTCAGCCGTCAGCAAATAACTAATAAATGATAGCTGATAGCTGATACTATGTCTCTACATTAATAGTTGAACAAAATGTTGACCGCAGTCCCCATCTAGAACAACAAGTTTAGATGGGGTTAGCGAAACCAACAAACAGCGCGAATAGTCCGTAATGGCATTGAGCCGATCTTGTTAGTTCTCTAACGGCTGCAAGTATATGAGTTGAATCGGTTCGAGCTTTGCCTCTGGATTTGAGTAATCCTAATTCTCCAAATTTAGACAACATTTTGTCTAAGATTTGTTTTTCTTTGTCACCTTCAATTAAGCGATCGCGAAATTCACCGGAGGCGGAGCATCTCCGGCTCCGCTTAACACGGAAAAATCGAACCCGTCATCCTCTAATTCTAAGGACAAAGCATATTTCCAATCGATTCTTCCTCTTACTGCATCTGCTGTTTGCCTGTCTGAAAGATTTTCCAAAAACTGCATTATTAAAATCATTACTAATCGCCACGGAGCGATAGCTGATTGTCCACGATCTGGATATAGTTCGGCAAACTCTTCATCGTTATAAAACACTACCAGTTCATCTCTTAAACGCATATATCTATTGCCACTAGGAAATGCTGTCTTCGCTACTCTTGCTGTTACTTCTGGAACGGGAGGTATTAATTCAGGATGTAAACACATAAGCTCACCTTGACCTGATGAGTTTATTTTAGATTATTGATATTCAAACAAAATTATTGAAAATTCTTCAGGCGATCGCGAATCGCCCCTTGAACGTATTTTTTGAATTCGCCAACAGTATCAGATACGCGGCTCAATGCCTTCTGTGCCTTGAATTAGCATATTTCTTAATTAGATAATTTACGTCATGTAATCAATACACATATATTATGTATTGACAAATCTTAAAAAATATGCTATTGGCTGATAATTTTCACAAAATTTAAGATAGTAAAAAATTCGTTGAAAGCCAGATGGCTTTTAGCCGAACGCCTATAATTGCTTGGCTAAATTAATGCAAGTATGAATATCTGCATTGGTCTTAATCGCTTGAGCGTTAAGATGAGTTGTTGTTGCTCGATAACCTCGCTCCTGCAAAGCTCGAATCAGAGACGATCGCTTGGGAATATCCATCGAACCCCTACGTCCGATTTCTCCCAAGCTAAAAAAATAGGGAGGAAAATCGGTTTCCTCTGCCAACACAGACAACAATGCTAATTGTTGTTGCCAATGCCATTGTTGCGCTAAAGATTGCATCAGTTGAAGCTCTTCGAGATTGTGCAAATTTCCCAACCACATCGGACCGCTAATAACCAAAGGCGAAGCATCGTGAGGACAACTAACTCTTCCTAATTGTCGCCAGTTAAGTTGTTGATAATCGCCGCATTGATGGCAATAACCCAAAAAGCCGTAATTTGTTTCCGTCAAACGAGGACTGGCAAGCAAACGCAACATGACACGATAAGTTTTATTGAGAAACACAGAAAAAATCGGTTCGATTCCCAAACCCATCGAAGCTGCTTGTTGTTGTATACTACCAACGAGCAAACGCAGTCCTTGTTCGTGTGCCGCAGGATGAGAACGCGCATAAGCACCGTAAACTTTCAAGCAATTTTCTGGCAATTTTCCTGTTGCCGTGCGACCATCGGTACTAGTCAAATAAATAAGTCCGTTAATTTTGGTAGCCCAAAGAACGCTACTAAGATAAGGTGCGGCACAACCAAAACAATCTACATCGATTAAATCGTAATAGTCTTGACAATTGTAGCGCTCGAAAAAAAGACGATGGGCATTTTCGTAAGTAATTTGACAGCATCCAGCCGCGATCGCCTCTTCTAAATTTTGAGACAGAATCGGATTGAGTTCGGGATTGCCCTCATTTGCCCATACCCAATTTGCACCACTTTCCAACCAATAGCGCAGAGAACGAACACCACAGCCGCTCATTGCATCTAAAATTCTCAGATTACCCTGTTTGCTACGATAACTCGTAGCGGCTAAGACTCCCAAATCTCTAACGATTTTACTGTGAGGGTTGTAAAAAGCATTTTCCACTTGAAATTTAGCTTTACCTTCCCGTAAGACTTTTTCTACAAAAGACAATCGCATAATTCCTTAAATAACCTCAGTTCAGGTTAAGACAGCTTAAAGGGAGGGTAGCAATCAGCTATCAGCTTTCAGCTTTCAGCTTTCATTTGTTTCCCTCCTGACTTCCTCAATTCGCAATTCGCCCGTGCAGTGGCGCGGGTTCGCAATTCGCAATAGCCTACGGCACGACTACGTCTACGCAATTCACAATTAAAAAAACTTCAGGCTTAAGACTTAAGACTTAATACTTAAAGAAGCCTTCTGCCTTCTGCCTTCTGCCTTCTTTCATGATTAGAAATAGCATTGCTTGAGCATTTGTCTACATAAGTTTTCATGCACCATCATTTGCCTAAATATTTGTAGCAAATATTCTCTGGCTTGTTCTACATTTAGTGCGTCGATTTCTTTTTTGAGAATTTCTAACTTAAATTCTTGCTCTAAACTGAGTCCTGCTGATGCGTCCATAATTTCACCTCTGCATTGTGCAAAAGATTTTAAATCGCTGTTTTTAGTTACAAGTTGACTGAATAACTAAACATCTAGCTAACGATGTCATTTTCATGAAATTGTCAAAGTCTTTATATAGCGTTTCTAAAATCAAAGAGGTACAGTTTTTATTGCCTCTTGCCTTGCTCGATCGAGGTGTATCTCAGTCAGCCAAGAATTGCTATATTTTTCTGTTTAGTCTTTAGCAAGCTTTTTACTTACTTAATAAAAATCGATATTACTGCTTAGCAACAATTGCTTTGATTTGTTCCTCTATTAATCATTATTATAACTGATAATTGATCGAGATAGAGGAAATCACTTAAGAGCAAACTTGATTGCTTATTAAGAGGGATCGATCTAATCAGGTTATGTTTTGACTATTTTCACTTTTAAACGTTTTAACTGTTTGCGATCGAGGTTGATCTTTCTGTTAACGACAGCACTATTATCTTATTAGATTTTAGAAATAGTTTAAGTAGGGGCTACCATTAAGGTGTTGCCCCTACCTTGTTTTTGAACAAATATATTGTGACGCGCTTCCAACTCTAAGAGAGAAGCTACATGTACTTTGAGTTTTACATCGGAAGATATTTACATACCAGTTTCACGACTGCTCCGCCCGAGCGACCGATGGGTGTTACCAACTTAATAATAACATTTAGGTAATAACAGTAGGCGCTTCTCTGTCAGTAAATTTGCGAATTTGTGCGATTTCCTCAGCTAAAGAAATTAATTCAGCTAAAGCTACTTAGGGATCGACAAAGAAGATTTACCTGCAATAAGTAATTCTTTGCTTCGTTTTGATAGTTTTTTGAGGCGATATTCAACACGAGAAGCAGCCGATTTATCTCCTATTTCAGCACTGAAAACCAATTGCAAGGGATGCTTATTTCTGGTGTATTTGGCAGCTTTAGCACTACCCGATCGATGAACCTCAAAACGCTTGTGAACATTATTGGAAATTCCCGTATAAAGAGAATTATCACCACATCGAATTATATATACAGACCAAACCATAAGAACGTGATTCGAGCGCTACGACTAAGATAATCGATTAAAGTCACTTAAGCAGATATTTGGAGTAGAAAATAAGAATATTTAGTTAAACATTAGATAGCAGGAGCGATCGCACAGTATTATTAGGATTGAAATTTTTCTCCTCCTAAAATCTAACAGCGTTAATTTGGTGAAAGAATGACTGCAATAGAGGAAAGATTAGCGGAGATAGAAACACTCCGACAAGCGATCGGGAATAAGAGATAATGCAGCAGTGGAGTTCGGGATATAGGTTAAACAATCGTCCTTATCAGATAGAAAGGGTTTTAGGAGAAGGAGGATTTGGCATTACCTACAAAGCCCAACATTTAACCCTAGATATTCCTGTAGTTATCAAAACCCCCAATAGTAAACTACAAAAAGACATTAATTACCCCAAATACGTCGAAAACTTCAAAAGAGAAGGGAAACAATTAGCCCAACTCGGTCTTAATCGTCATCCTCATATAGTTCGTGTTAGTGATTTGTTTGACGAAGATAATCTTCCTTGCATAATAATGGATTTTGTTCCAGGGGAAAGTTTATACGATTTAGTAATGACTCAAGGTGCATTATCGGAAGAAAAAGCCCTTGGTTATATCAAACAAATTGGTTCAGCTTTAATCGTCTGTCACAAAGCAGGAATTATTCATCGCGACGTTCATCCTAATAATATTCTGATTCGTGATGATAATACTCAAGCAGTGTTGATTGATTTTGGTATTGCTGGAACTACTCAAACTAGTCGCAATACCCATTCAGGAAATCGAGCCTTTGCACCTTGGGAACAACTAGCTTCTTGGGAACAACAGAACAGTAAAACACCCCAAGTAGATATTTATACTTTAGCTGCTAGTTTATATTTTAAAGAACAGCCCGTTCAATCCTTTGTCGATCGAGAACCATCTCAAAGGAAGACTTCAAAACCAAAGACTCCTCCTGTAAACGTCACGCGCAGAAGCTGGTTAAAATACTCTGGTTTAGCAATTGGTGCAATGGGAACAGCGTGGATCGGAAAAAATATCTGGGAGAATTCACAGCAACAAACACAGGAATTGCCAGAGAAATTAGATTCTTCACAAAAATCAAATTCAGCAACCAATACTACTCCAAACCTACCTAAAGAGGTAAAAAATCAGCCAACTCTTAGCGACTATAAATTTGATGTCATTACTGTAAATGACCGAGGAGAAGAAATAAAGCGAGAACAAGGGAAAGCTAAATATTTTACTGAAGATTTAGGTAATGGAATCACCTTAGAAATAGTAGCCATACCTGGTGGTACTTTTATGATGGGTGCGCCTAAAAGTGAAAAAGACAGTGAAGATGATGAAAGACCTCAACATCAGGTAAAAGTACCAGCTTTCTACATAGGCTAGCAATTTAGCTAATTATGATGGCAGAGATACCTATCGTAATGAACCAAAAGGAGTATATAGAGTAAAAACCACGGAAGTAGGAAGTTTTCCGCCCAATGTTTTTGGCTTATACGATATGCACGGAAATGTCTGGGAATGGTGTGCAGATAGATATCATAAGAATTATCAAGGTGCGCCAATTGATGGAAGTGCTTGGTTGAATGACAATGATAGTCATTCTCGAATTCTGCGGGGCGGTTCTTGGGGCAGCATTCCTCATTACTGCCGTTGTGCTCCTCGCTTCTTCAGCGATCCCGACCTCGATTACGGCAACGACTACGGTTTTCGGGTAGTCTGTAGTAGCAGGACTTTTTAGCTCTTGATACTTTTGCTCTTTTGCCTTTTTTTCTTTATTTTTCCCGCCAAAGGCGGGTCGATTTAAAATAAAGTGGAATAGTTATAAATACATTTGAGCGATCGCTCTTTAATTTAGTTCTCAGAGAGAGAAGTTAAGCGATCGGACAGAGAACCATGAAATAAATTTCGACAGCTTAAAGCTTAATTCCATTGAAATGGAATAGGTGAAAACACAATTTGGTAATGGATTAAAATTTAGTCCTCTTCAGAGGAGTTGAGCTATCAGACAGGGATTTTAATCTCTGGCTATTTCGAGGTTTGAGGTTCAACCTTGAAGATCGAATGGCGATCTTAAACCAAATTCACCAAGAAATAAATTTCGACAGCTTAAAGCTCAATTCCATTGAAATGGAATAAGTGGAAACACAATTTGTAATGGATTAAAATCTAGTCCTCTTTAAGAGGAGTTAAGCTATCAGACAGAGATTTTAATCTCTGGCTATATCAAGGTTTGAGGTTCAACCTTGAAGATCGAATGGCGATCTTAAACCAAATTCACCAAGAAATAAATTTCGACAGCTTAAAGCTCAATTCCATTGAAATGGAATAAGTGGAAACACAATTTGTAATGGATTAAAATCTAGTCCTCTTTAAGAGGAGTTAAGCTATCAGACAGAGATTTTAATCTCTGGCTATATCAAGGTTTGAGGTTAAATCTTGAAGATAGAATGGCGATCGCTTTGAACATCAATCCGATCTATTGTTGCTCTGCGTCAAGTTTAGCAGTTTACTATTTTAGTAGGAATTTAATTGATGGAGATGTTTGAATGACTACTCTCAAACAAGTTCTCGTACAAGAATTAGAAAATCTTAATGAAGAACAACTCAAACAAGTTAACGAATTTATCACTTTTCTCAAATTTCGCAGCCGCACTTTTACACTAAATATAGGTAGAGATCGATTAGCTTCTTTATACAGTGAGTTGGCTGAAGAAGACCGTAAGTTGGCTGAAGAAGGAATGGATGAATATGCAGAACTGTTGCGTCAAGAAGACTCTCAATGACTTTGAAACGAGGTGAAATCTGGCTAGCAGATCTAAATCCGACTAGAGGTTCTGAACAAGGAGGAACTAGACCAGTCATTCTATTTCAAAATAACTTAATTTCTGAATTCTCAAGTACGATCATTGTTATTCCTTTAACCAGTAACCTACGTCGCGCTTCTTTACCAACTTGCCTTTTAATTTCTGCTGGAGAAGGAGGATTAGATCGAGATTCTGTAGCTTTGTGCTATCAGTTGCGAGTAATTGACAGAGTAAGATTGCAAAAAAGATTAGGACAATTGACTGGGGAAACACTAGCAAGATTAGAAGATATAGTCTTGTTAACTTTAGGCTATCAATTCTAATGTGAATATTATCAAAAATTTCTATTAATGCCAGCTATCATCATTCTGACAGTTACCGAAGGTAATTTGAAAGGACAAGAATTTTCTTTTGATTCTCGCACTACCTGCGTCATTGGACGCGCTAAAGATTGTAATATCCAAATTCCTAGCGACAAATATCACTCTACTGAAAGATTACTGTTTTTCTGGTGGTGCATTTTTCTTCACGATGGAATATTGCGATCGAGGTTCGGTTATCGATTTGATAAATAAAAGAGGCAGTAAACTATCGATAAAAGAAGCAATAGAGATTATTCTTCAGGTTTTAGATGGTTTGCATTACGCCCATACTGAAAAAAACTTGGTTCATCGCGATATCAAACCTGGCAATATCTTTCTTAAGGTTACTGATGGTAAATTAGTTGCTAAATTAGGAGATTATGGTTTAGCTAAAGCCTTCGATTTAGCTGGATTAAGCGGTCAAACCATGACTGGGACAAAAATGGGTACGCCTAGCTTTATGTCTAGAAAACAGGCACTAGATTTCAAATATGCTAAACCTGATGTGGATGTTTGGGCTGTAGCTGCTACTCTTTATTGTATGCTCACATTGGAATGTCCTAGAAATTTTGAAGGTATCGAACCGATGTTAGCAATCTTAAACTCTCAACCCATACCCATTCGAGAAAGAGATCCTTCCATTCCTCAGTATTTAGCAGAGTTAATCGATCGAGCTTTAAGAGATAATTGCGAACTGTATTTTAAAAGTGCTTTAGATTTCAAAAAAGCGTTACTTCAAGTAGTATGAAAGACTTTAAAACTTTTGTCCTGTACTTAGTCTCAACCTTCTGCCTTCTGCCTTCTGCCTTCTCACTAAAGTAGGGGCTACCATTAAGGTGTTGCCCCTACCTTGTTTTTGAACAAATATATT
>CAZJTL010000099.1:0-18093 GCA_964548905.1 uncultured bacterium
CTTTTTCCCCAAATTGTTTTCTTTAGCAAAATAACCTGCGGAGATAAATTTTCTAAGTATAAATGCAGATGCGAAATGTGGGTTTAAGCATCCAAGTCGCTAGTGCGAGCAGGCAGAAGGCAGTCCCGATCAAAAAAATTTCACCATCTCTAGATTACTTAAACTAAGAGGAAGTCACGGAGTAACAAAACAATGCGAAAAATCGATCGCTTCGCTAAACCACAACTTCCTCTATTCTCTAACTCTCAATTAACTTTGAATGAAAGTTTTTGGATGTTAACTATTATTTGCGATAAGGTACTTTATCCAAACTGATATTCATTGCAGAAACTTTAGGAGGAACAGTTGCTCTGGTAGGCAAACTACGAGCCATATCTAGATACAGAGATGGATCTCCTGCTTTGGGTTTTTGCTCTTGAGGAATATAACGGCGTACTTCGCTTTGCCAAACAATTTGTGGGAAGCCAAGAATAGCGCGATGATAAGCATCATAGCGAGGAGATTTGATATTAAAGGGAATCTCGCCGCGATCGCGACTAGCCAAAGAACGACGACGCTGATAAGGAACGGTATCGTAACCAAAATTTTCTAGATATTCATCGCTGTTGAGCAAATCGTCAACCAATCCTTGAATACCTTTGGTTGCTACGACGATCGACCAAGCAATCTTTTCTTTTTCGCTGTAAACGTCACGTCCCAAAATTCTTTGAACGCACTGTTCGACAAAGCGATAGTTGCTGTTCTTGTCGTAGAAACTTTTCTTAAAGGTGTTTGAGAGTAACAATCCACGAATAAAATCGCGAACGGTAATTTGTCCGTTACGTAATTGAGATTCGAGGAATGGCTCGCGATCCGACTTAAAAGCGTGAAAGAAAATTTGACGATAGGCGGCTTCGATTAGATTGCCCATATCGCCAGGAGAAAGTACATTTTCTGTCGAGAAAATTCTAGGTTGCTCGTCTCCTGCCGCATCAAAACCCTCTACCCTTGTATTTGGGCAGTTAGGAATATAGTTTAATAGAGGAATAGCCAATTTTTAAACCTCCGTAACCTCGGAAATTGTTAAATTTGTTAATTAATCCCAATCATAAGGGAGTGGGCGCACCCCAAGGAACTTCATTACAAAATATTACAAATATTATTAGAGGGAGCAGGGAGTAGGGAGCAGGCAGCAGAAGGCAAAAGGCAAGAGGCGAGAGGCAAAAGTTTTTCTCCCTCCGCTCTCTAACCCCTAATCCCTAGCCCCCTTACCACCCAGTCACAGCGTAATTTGTATTTGTTACAGTCTTGTTATCTGTTTCTGAACTAGAATTAGCAACTTCTTCTTCAAAGCGAGATTCGGCGCAAAAGGTAGCTGTATTAAATCCACCAAAACGTTTAACTGTACTAGTTCTCAAACGGAGATCGGGGTTGACGAACCAAAAGCGCTCGATTATACTCATAGTTTCATATTCGGTAATTAAAACTAATCCGTCTTCTCGATCGAGTTCATAGCGTCCTGCTACGGGAACGATTTCTGCATAACCTCTTTCTCTTAATAGTTGTCCGCATCTGGGATTATCGGCATCTGGAATCAGTGCAAAAACTGTATCACCTTGATGATTTTCATCCTCTTTGTCCCAAGCCATCGAACCATCCCAAGTTACGTAGGCTCCGCCCGCAGCTAATTTGGGATCTACTTCATGCATCTGGCAAATTTCTAAAATTCTGGGATGATCTGCACTCAAGGTTTCTACTTTGATATCGGAGCCTCCAGTTTCAGCTCTTCTAAAAGGTAGATGATGAGTAGTTCTCTGCGATCGCCACTTACCAGCACTTTTTTGAAAAAATTCCATTGCATCGGCAATTTGACTCATTTAAAATTTTTCTCCACGCTTTTTTTTCTTCTATCTATTGTAAAGGGGCGCGATCGCTTGCCTGAAGATCGATATTTCATCCACATCCATAATCACTAGATATTGATAAACGGGCTTTTTTCAGCATCAAATTACACAAATTACTTATCTGTTCAATTAGAAATATTGTTAATTTTTGTTGCTTCTATTATTTATAGCTTGACAACGTGGACGTTTTAACAGCTAAGTGCTAAAGTAATTTAAATACAAAATTAGCTCAGCTAAAAACTTTCTTTTTTCAACTGTTCACGACTCAAGACTCAAGGAGTGAAGTTATGGAAACACCAGCACAATTGACCATGGAGCAAGAGTTTAAATTGCAAGTTTTGCGCGATCAAGTGAAAGGCTTAACGCAGGAACAAGCGCAAGAGTATCTCATTGAAGTATTCAGACAGATGATGGTTAAAGATAACCTAATGAAGCATCTGCTCAAAAATGCTTAAGAGATAAACTTGTAGAGAATGTGAAGTTTGAAGCGTGAAATTCATCATCATAAAGTCTCACTTTCAGCTAAAGATGGCTGTATTTGCAGATAATTCATTTTTTCAATTATGGAATAGCGCTTCTAAGAACACGTTTCATACTTCAATCTTCACAACTTTATGGCTTAGTAAGCTGTGCTTTTTGTACTTTAACTTCTTCAGCATTAGTATTTTCCTACGGGGAAGTTCAGATATGTCAAGATCCAGAGGATGCCGAGAATTGATAGAGAGCTTGTATGCTCAAGCCATCTAAAGGATATTCAGCTAGAGTCAAACTAGTAGAAATTTGAAAACGGGTGCCATCTGAAGCAGTAAATATCTGTTGACGTAAGGTTTTTAAGAATTCAGCCAAGCGCTCCTGACTTTGTGTTTTGTTTAAATCGGGAATGCCGATCGCAAACTCACCACATCCCCAATAACCCAATACTTCATTGTTGGTAAAAGTAGATTGCAGAAGACTAGCTAATCTTTGCAAAACTTGCTCGCCGATACTATGTCCATACTGAATATTGATTTGAGGTAGCTCAATTACCTTGAAAATACCAAAGGTAACAACCTGCTGCTGTTCTTGTGCTAGCTTCAATAAATACTCTAAATCTCTTGCCGATCGCGATCGATTGGCTAACCCGGTCAAAGAGTCTCGATCGACTAATTTTTGTCGCCAATAAGAACGTTCGAGACGGTTAGAGATTCTGGTTAATAATTCCGAACCAACAATCGGTTTAGAGGCATAATCATCAGCACCAGCAGCAAAAACTTGTTGAATGGTTTCCGATTCGCGACGAGCAGTTAGAAACAAAATCGGCAATCCTTGCCAGTCGGGAGCAGAACGAACCGCGCTACAAAGCTCAATTCCGTTGATTTCGGGCATATCTATATCCAAAATCAATAAATCGGGTTTGCTAGACTGTAGTACTTCCCAAAAACGCAAAGGCTCGGCGAGAGTGGTTATCTTCATACCCCAAGGTTCTAACATGACAGTTAAAGCCTCTAAAAAGACTCGATCATCATCTACAATTAGAATCTTAGGCATTTGAGCGCGATCGCGCTGCAAGATTTTACTAGCTGTATCCCAAATTTTAACCGCCTCTGTTGGCTTAACCAGAAAACCAGCAACCCCATAGCGAGATACAGTAACTCGATCGCTCAGGCGATCGAGTGCAGAGAGAACTAATACAGGAATGGGTGGGGTGCGTGCGGCTAAATCTGCTAGAAAAGATAAACTATTTTGCCATTGTTCCGTTTCATCTATAGATAGTACTACCAAATCGGGGCAATGATTGGTGAGCCAGTCTTGAGCTGAATCTAGATTATCTAATTGTTGCCAAGCCATCCCTTCAGTATTTGCTAATTGCTGCAACTGCGAACCAAGTTGGCGATCGCGATCGATGAGTAATAGCTTTGGCTCAATTTCTGGTGAACTAGATGTCGATTTATTTAGTGCTAAGATCTGCTCTAATTGCTGAACTAAAGAGACAAGCTGTTGCTGTTGGGGAGTAGTTAAAACTTGATTCTCTCTTAGAAGATTTTCTAGCTCTCGTGCTAATTGAGTTCCTTCCTCTTTGGCAAACATGCCCAGAACACCAGCAAGTTTGTGAGCAGCACGTTCGGCAGATTGATGTAATTCTGGGGACAAGGTTTCGTTCTGGATAGTAACTGCTGCCGTTTGCAGTATCTCTAAACGTTCAGTCATCAAACCTTGATAACGTTGCCACATTTCCCCCATTTTGCGATCGAATTCTTGTTCGCTCGAACTTGAAGCTGGTTGTGCTTCAGTAATAGTTGAGGGCGATCCCTCTGGTTTCGATTCTGATTCTGGAGTTTCAGCTTGAGGATTGAGACGATAGCCGATACCATATACATTTTCGATCCAGTCTTTGGCACCCGCTTTCTTTAGCTTTTGTCTTAACCCTTTAATATGTGCTTTAACGCTTTCTTCTAAAGGTGGATCGTCAAAATTCCAGAGATAGTCGATTAGTTGAGTACGGCTATACACTCGTAAAGGATTGCGTAAGAATAATTCTAATAAACTATATTCTTTGGGTGTTAATTTAATCGGTTTGTCAGCATAAGACACTTGACAACTACTAGGATCTAGACTGAGTTCACCCACTTTAAGTATCGGAGTGCGAGCGATTTCTCCTCGACGCAGTAGCGCCCTTACTCTAGCATGAAGTTCTCCCAGATCTAAAGGTTTAGTCAAATAGTCATCTGCACCTGCATCTAAGCCTTTGATTCTCTCTTGGCTGGCATTATGAGCTGTAATCAGTAGAATGGGAACAGAACAGCCTTGAGAGCGCAATTTTTGACATAGAGTAATACCATCTAACTGAGGTAAACCAACATCCGTCAATATTAGATCGTATTGAGCACTTTCAACATATTCCAATCCCGATCGACCATCTTCAACTAGATCTACTATATATTTCTGGCTAGTTAAAGATTGCATTAGCAGATCTGCTACGATTTCGTCGTCTTCGATTAGCAAAATCCTCATATCACATCATATCCTGTTGAATAGTCATCAAATTAAACGTCAATGCAAAATAAACGGGCAAAGACTAAGTTTAATTTTATTTTCTAAGCTTTGCCCTAAGAGCTAAAGGATTATGAGTTTGCAAGAGGTATCTACGTAGAACTTTAATTTTAAATTAGATAGCGATCGAGAAGAAGTAGAGAAGATAAAAAGAATTACAAACAAGAGTCAGCGATCGCGCTACCTGAAAATTCCAAGTGCGATCGCATTTCAAAGAGAGCTTTACAGATTGCGATTACAATGCGAGAAGTCTTACTGAGAAAGCTAAAATTACGGTAAGGCTTGTAAATGAGGAATGGGAATGGATCGAGAGCCAACAGTAAACACAGTTAGTCAAACTAAGGTTGAGCAGAAAGCAGCACCTACCTATACCGATCGAACCAATCGCATACAAGCTTGGAGTCAGTTTATTCGATCGCTAACTCCTTTTATTTGGCTTACTGTTATCGTTATTGTGATTATTCCTCTAATTGGCAATATTTTTATCGCGCGATCGATCGATACTAAATATTTAGACAGAAATTTAGACACAAGCAATGAGTCTGTAGCTGTTATTGAAAGAACTATACCTAACCAAAACGAAATCGATCGAGCTATTGTCACTGCAATTAAAGATGCACGTACAAAAGCCAAAGAATTTGCTGCAAGCGAATTAGATAGATGGGTAGAACAATTAAATAACCGCGTCGATAATAGTTTTCTCAATTGGTATTTCGATTACTTCAATCAAAAAAAAATGGAGTTTAGCGCCCCTTTTTTCTGGTTATCTTCTCAAGTTGCTCATCGTCTAGACACCAATAATCCTCCTCCTAATCAAGCTGTAGCAGAAAAATTAACTGAGGATTTTCAAACTGAATTTGCCAAACGAGTTCTCAGACCGAGAATTGCACAGCTTCAACTAGAAAGAATTACCAAAGATACTATTAATCTCTACGTTTCTCAACTAGATAGCAATATTTCTAGTATTCAAAGCAATTACAATCTTCCTCAAGTAACTTGGGAACGCTATCTCGATGACATCGCCTTTACCATCAGCGATACCGAAGGGAATATTTCTAACTTATCTATGAAGATTTTAGCTGGTGGAAGCACCTATCTTCTTGCTAAAACCATGATTCCAGTAGTAACTAAAATAGGTAGTAAAATGGCTCTATCTTTTGCTGGAAGTGCTGGTACAAAAATGGCAGCAAAAACTGGTGGTGTAGTTGCTGGAAAATTAGGAGTGCAGTTTCTCGATCCTATTGTTGCTGTAGGAATTATTATTTGGGATGTTTGGGACTACAATCATACTGTGAAAATAGAAAAGCCCGTCCTGCGAGAAGCTATTTTAGAATACCTAGAAGAAGTAAAAGCCTCATTACTAGATAATCACAAAGACAGTATTATGGCAGCTATTTATCAAGTAGAAGACGGTATTTTGAAGTCTTTAACAGCAAGAGAATCGGCTGCTTAATTGATTTAAAACTAATTAAAAATTTAAATCCATTTTTCAACCCAACCTACTTGACTCCAGTTTTCTTCTTCTGTTTCTTCTCGGCTTGTTTGGCTGCTTTTTTCTCAGCTTCAATGCGTTTTCTTTCTTTTTCTTTTTCCTGTTCGATTTTATCTAAGTAATAATGATAGTCACCGTTGTAAACTATCAATTCTCCGTCGCGAATTTCGACAATTTTGTTGGCAACTTGGGAAATAAAATAGCGATCGTGAGAAACAATCATTACTGTTCCATCATAGTTTTTTAGTGCCTCTTCCAGCATTTCTTTGGCAGGAATATCTAAATGATTGGTAGGCTCATCTAAGATTAATAAATTAGCAGGACAAAGTAACATTTTTGCCAATGCTAAACGAGCTTTTTCGCCTCCACTTAAAGCGCTAACTGGTTTAAAAACTGTGTCGCCACTAAATAAAAATCTGCCTAATAAAGTGCGTACTTCTTCATTTTTCCAGTCAGGAACTTCATCGTGAATAGTATCCATGACTGTTTTATTTAAGTCCAAAGCTTCTGCTTGATTTTGTTCAAAATAGCCAGGAATAACATTATGTTTGCCTATCTCAACTATTCCCTCGTCGTGCTTTTCCATTCCCATAATCATTCGCAAGAGGGTAGATTTACCAGCACCATTAGGGCCTAAAAAAGCAATGCGATCGCCTCTCTCAACTAATAAATTAGCACCGAGAAAAAGAATATTATCATTATAGGAATGGGTAAGATCTTCAATTAATACTACTTCTCTACCGCTACGAGGAGAAGGAGGAAAGCGAAAATGGAGCGTTCTTAAATTATCAGTTGGTGCTTCAATCCGTTCGATTTTATCGAGTTGTTTTTCTCTACTTTTAGCCTGGGTACTGCGCGTAGCACTAGCACGAAAGCGATCGATAAATACTTGTTGTTTTTCTAGTTCTTTTTGTTGGCGTTCGTAGGCGCTTAATTGTGCTAGTTGCGCTTCTTCTTTCTGTTGTAGATAAGCGGAGTAATTACCTAAATAAGTAGTAGAAATACCTCGTTCGGTTTCGACAATTTTCGTGCAGAGGCGATCGAGAAACTCGCGATCGTGAGAAACAATTACCATCGGCGTTTTTAAGCCTTTGAGATAGGTTTCCAACCATTGAATTGTCTCTAAATCTAAATGGTTGGTAGGTTCGTCTAGCAGCAAAACATCGGGGTTTTGCAGCAGAATCTTACCCAAACTCATTCGCATTTGCCAACCACCGCTAAAAGAACTAACCAAGCGATCGCCATCTTCACTAGAAAACCCTAAATCGGGTAAAATTTTCTCGATTTGCGCTTCTAATCCGTAACCATCCAGCGCTTCAAACTGACGTTGCAATTTATCTAACTTGTCAATCAGTTTGTCTAATTGTTCTGGTTTAGCTACTTCCATTTCTCGCTGTAGCTGTGCTAAAGATTGTTGAATTTGGTTTACTTCAGCAAAAACTGTCCAAAATTCTTCCCTAACTGTCCGCGTTGGTTCGACTTCAAATTCTTGAGTCAGATAGGCAATCTGCAAGCTAGAGGGACGAACTACTTGTCCCGCCGTTGGTTCGACTTCTCCATTGATAATCTTAAGTTGGGTTGATTTTCCCGCACCATTTACACCAACTAAACCAACTCTCTCTCCCGATTTGACTTCCCAAGTGACATCTTTGAGTACTTCCCCTGTTGGGTAAATTTTACTAATACGTTCTAGTCGTAACATTAAAGAGGCTCCTGGTTCGATCGAGTTAGTCAGTTATTAACGCAAAAGTGCTGTTTACAAATTTTCATAAAAACTTGCAAACAAATTCTAACTCATTAAGTGAAGAAACATTAGCCCCTCTTCAAAATTCGATCGCGGTAAAATAGCAAGTTAAAACAACCCGTCCTTTTTCTTATCCCGAACTCAGCTTAGGTTAATAGTTCCAATGGTTGAGGGATATAAATTGGTTAGCTAAAGGAATGTTGGCTGCTTCGAGGTTGGCGATCGCACGGGCTATATTCTTAAAGCTCATCTTTTTATTAGGATTAGCTTCTTGATAAACAACAAAAATACCTGAATGAGTTAATGTTTGTTGATGTAGCTTTTCAAAATCAGGACAATTAAACGTTAAAATAATTCGATTATTGTTTAAAGCATAATTAAATACAACCTGATCTGGCTGACCCATTAAACGAGCTTCATTGACAGTAATTAAATCGTGTCCTGCTTCTCGTAAAATTTTAACTAATACTTTGTCTTGAGCATCTTCATCAATGAGTAATCTTAGGCTCAATTAAGACTCCTCTATTTTCTAGATAAAGACGTTCCTCTTCTGCTTCTTTTTCTAGAAGAGATTGATTATTAGAACAATATTCAATTGCCTCCATGACAGCAGCTATAGGCAATTCTTTACTATCTGCTATTTCTTCAGGGGTCATTTCATTGACAATCATATCAGACCAAACAGTATGCGCCCTCAGCTTTCTTCCTTTAATATAAAGCTGTTTTCTCCAAGAATCAGAACGAGATTCTAAATATTGCCATGTTGTTTTTGAAGAGTTAGTGGTCATATAAATTTCATACTTAATTTATGCACTAATAAATATTTTAGTCAGAAGCGCGATCGGAACAATAATTAGATTTAGCTAAAGGGCGTGAAGCGGACTTGAAAACTAAAAAATATCAGCTAAATCTACATTTAATCCTGGTAATAAATTCTCACCAGATAGAAGACTAGGATTAGTAATTACTTCTTTGTCTCGATCGCGGCGATAAATTTCCACGAATTTGGCATCGGGATTAATTAACCAACCTAGTTTGACTCCACAGCTTATATACTCACTCATCTTTTGCTGTAGATCTTCTAAATTATCTGTGGGAGACATTAATTCAATTACAAAATCGGGATCGATCGGTGCAAAACCTCTTTTTTGTTCCTTACTTAAGCTATTCCATCGTTCGAGTGCAATCCAACTTACATCAGGCGATCGAGTCGCACCGTTAGATAGCTTAAAACCAGTAGAAGAATCAAATACTATTCCTAATTTATTTTGGCGATTCCATAATTCAACTTGAAAAGCCAAACTCATATTAAATTTACCGCTTTCGCTTCCTGTGGGGGACATAACAATTAGTTTACCTTGGGCATCGGTTTCAAATCTCAATTCGGGATTTTCCTGGCACAATTGTTCTAGGGTACGATCGCTAATGGAATCGGTAAAAGCTTTAACATTAATGGTGTAACTCATTTTTCCATGGGTTAAAAGTTTATAAGTATTATTCGGTGTAGAGAGAATTTATTTTCTTACTGAAAAGCTCGATTTGCAGCAACCATTTTTTCTAGTTACGATCCGAAGGCTGCGCGGTAACGCAATCGCTCTTTATTTAAGGTTTAAAAGTTGATTTTTAAGCGCACACCTTTTCCACCCTACATATAATACCATGTCAAACTGTCAAGATCAACTCTATTATTCGTGCGCTCGAATCAAGTGCGATCGGCACAATAATTAGATTTACTTACAGGGCGATCGCTTATATTAATAGCCAAAGTCCTCTCAAGAGGACTCAAATATTACCCAGTTGTTTTTAGACAACTTCAGCTAACAGACAGGGATTTTAATCCCTGGCTGTTGTTAAGAATCTAATCTAGCTTTTATTTCTCTTTTTCCTACCTTCTGCTAGATGAATTTCCGCTTTAGCTAATAAAGACTCAGCAAAGGCGATCGCATCTTGGGCAGAATTTCCACCCGTGAGTTGTGCCAATTCTTCTTTTCTGGTTTGATGATTATCTAATTGGGTAATGCGGACAATGGTACGAATTTCTGGAAGGATAGTTTGACCATTCTCTTGAACCCTTACGGTTTCCTCAACAATGTGTTTTTCGACACGAAAGTGGGTATCTGCCATCGCCGCTACTAGAGGCTGATGGGTGACACACAAAACTTGATCTTGTTGACTGAGTTGGTGTAATTTTTGGGCGATCGCTTCAGCTACTTTGCCAGAAACTCCCGCATCAATTTCATCAAAGATTAGAGTTTGCGAACCATGTTCGGAATTGGAAAAACAAGCTTTTAATGCCAATAAAAAGCGACTCATTTCCCCTCCAGAGGTGATCGAGGAAATGGGTTGTACTGCTTCGCCTGGGTTAGGGCTAAAACAAAAAACCACGCGATCGGCACCAGCAGCACTAGGATTGATGGAACTAATTTGACACTCAAATACCACTTTATCCATTGCCAAAGGCTTTAATTCTTTGACTAGCTGCTTTTCTAGCTTGGTAGCGGCTGTTTGCCTCAGTTGAGTTAAATTGGCACAAGCTTTTTCTAAGGCTTGTTTTTTGGCTTGTGCTTCTGTTTCTAAACTGGCGATCGATTGTTGGTTATCGGTAAGTTCGGCTAGTTCTTGTTGTAGCTGATGATAGTAGGCGATCGCTTCTGCTAAATTTGTCCCATATTTACGGCAAATACGTTTGAGTATGGCAATTCTTTCCTCTACTTCGCTCAATCGTTCGGGATCGGCTTCTAAACTTTCTCCATAAGCATTAATTTGATATCCTGCTTCTGTTACTTGAGCGATCGCATTACTAACTATCTCTAAAATTGGTTCTAAACTGGCATCGTAACGAACCATATCCATTAGTGTAGCTTCAGCTTCTGCCAAAATATCTGTTGCTGCTGACTCATCGCGATCGCTTTGATAGAGACGTTGATATGCTTGGTAGCTGAGTTGTTGTAATTCGACTACGTGCAAAAGGCGATCTCGTTCTTGTTCTAATTGTTCTAATTCGTCTGCTGCCCCTAATTGGGCTTCATCTAGTTCTTTAAGTTGATATTCTAAGAAATCTAGCCTTTGCGATCGCTGTTGTTCTGATTGTATTCGTTTTTCTAAAGCTTGCTTTGCTGCTTGATGTTGTTCGTAAGCATCAGCTACTAACTGACGCTGTTTTAATAGTTCTTTGCCTCCATACATATCTAACAACTGCCTCTGCAACTCAGAAATCATCAGTTGTACAGTTTGCCCTTGTGCGGTAATTTCTACTAAGGAGTCGCGTAATTTTCCTATGATTTGACGATTAACCAAAGTACCATTAACTCTAGAGCGCGATCGCAAACTGTCCTTAGCGATCGTCAATTCTCGGCTACAAATTATTTCCCGTTCTTCTAAAATCTCTATTTCTTGTTCTTTGAGCCAATCGATGATACTGTCACTTGCTTTAAAAGTTGCTTCGATGGTTGCTTGTTGGCTTCCCTGGCGGATGGCGCGGCTATTTGCTTTACCACCCAAAACCAAGTCAATTGCGTCGAGAACGATGGATTTACCAGCACCAGTTTCGCCAGTTAAGACGTTTAAACCAGGTCCAAATTCAATTTCTAAGCGATCGATCAAAGCAAAATTTTTTATTCTTAGAGAAGAGAGCATCTGTGAAAATATTGTGGTCGCACGAAGCAAATCGTCTACTTATTCTTTTTTAAGTTAATACCCAGATGTTATTTGTCACACATAACCTCAGCAAAAATTCGCAATGAACAAACTGGGAAGTTGTTACAATAATTTACAATGAAGCCAAAAGTCCAATAATTACATTTAATAATTTATTTTTAAATTCAGGTAATTATCCTGTCCAATCTAACAGCTTATGCCTAAACCAACGATGCCACCAACAGCACCAGTATTGTCTGCCAACTCCGAAGAGGTCGAAAATAACCTCGCGATCGAGCCTCATCCATTTCATATCAGTACAGGTCATCAAGAAAGTTTAGGCCCTGTTAGCGATGAATCTGACGAGAGTTGGCACTACAACCCAGAACGAATTAACGAATACTATGATAAGCGTCCTTTTCAAGCACTAGGAAGACTGTGTACGATTGTTTTGGCATTTGCTTCTTTCTTGGTCGGTTTATGGTGGGATAAGTTAACTGGTCAATCCGAGCAAAAACAGACTTGGCGAGCGATTAGACTCAGAGAAATTCTAACTCAACTTGGCCCAGCGTATATTAAAGTAGGTCAAGCACTATCAACCAGACCAGATTTAGTAGCGCCTCTATATTTAAAAGAACTAACCAAGCTACAAGATCAATTACCTTCTTTCCCCAACGAAATTGCCTATCGTTTTATTGAGGAAGAATTAGGCGCACCCCCATCAGAAATTTACGCCGAACTTTCCCCCGAACCTCTTGCTGCTGCTAGTTTGGGACAAGTTTATAAAGGTAAATTGAAAACTGGTGAAGTTGTAGCCGTTAAAGTCCAGCGTCCTGACTTAATTCGCCAGATCACGCTTGATGTTTACCTAATGCGTTGTTTGGCAGTTTGGGCGCAAAAAAATATTAAGCGATTGCGTTCCGATTTAGTCTCAATTACCGATGAACTAGCATCGCGTATTTTTGAGGAAATTAATTATGCTCAAGAAGGTCGCAATGCAGAAAGATTTGCCCAACTCTACGATTATATTCCTGAAATTTACGTACCAAAAATCTATTGGGAATATACAGGACGAAGAGTCTTGACGATGGAATGGGTAACGGGAACCAAACTAACTAATATTGAAGCAATTCAAGCACAAGGAATTGATGCTACTCATTTGGTAGAAGTAGGGGTAGAGTGTTCCCTACGTCAATTACTAGAACATGGTTTCTTTCACGCCGATCCTCATCCAGGTAATCTGTTAGCTATGCCTGATGGCAGATTAGCTTATCTCGATTTTGGCATGATGAGTACTATTAAACCCTATCAACGCTACGGTTTGATTGAAGCAGTGGTACATTTAGTCAATCGCGATTTTGAAGCCTTGGCGCATGACTATGTAAAATTAGACTTCCTTACTCCAGATACAGATTTAACCCCAATTATCCCCGCTTTAGCTAACGTGTTTGGCAATGCTTTGGGTGCTAGTGTCGCTGAGTTGAATTTTAAAAGCATTACCGATCAAATGTCAGCGATGATGTATGAATTTCCTTTTCGTGTTCCTGCCTATTATGCCCTGATCATTCGATCGATGGTGACATTAGAAGGTATCGCGATCGGCATCGAACCCGACTTTAAAGTACTCAATAAAGCTTATCCCTACATCGCTAAACGTCTGCTAACCGATCCTTCAGAAGAGTTAAGAAATTCTCTCAAAGATTTGTTATTCAAAGAAGGTAGTTTTCGTTGGAATCGTTTGGAAAATTTATTAAATAATGCCCGTAGTTCTCAAGATTACGATTTCGATTTGGTCTTTAATCAGGGAACTGATTTTCTTTTTTCCGATCGCGGTACTTTTATCCGAGAGAAATTAGTTAATGAAATCGTCAATAATTTGGATCTCTTAGGTCGTAAAACCTGGTTTAATTTTTCTAGTTTGTTGCGAGAACAAATAGGTTTAGCAATTCCAGAAACACCTACAGATTTAAAAGACAATTCGTCAACTTTAGACCATATCAAAAATATTTTAGGAATTCTCAGAAATACTTCTGGCTTCGATCCGATGCGTCTAGTTACTTTGTTGGCGCAATTGCTTTCTAAGCCTGAAACACAACAATTAGGTCAACAGATTGCTGAAGGTTTAGCACAGAAATTAGCAGTGAGAATTATCCGTAATCTGTTATTAAACTTGGAAGATAGTGATGGTGACAATAATTCTTCTAATGTTGTCGATCTTAAAACTAAATCTCAGTTATCTTTGCCAACAGCAGCGATGAGGTAGCTTCTGGGCAGAGAGGCTGAGGGGCGGAGAGGCTGAGGGGCAGAAAGGCAGAGAGGCAGAGAAGCGGAGGGGAAATGTCTCCACTAAATTCTCCCTTGCCCCCTGCACCCTGCTCCCTTGCTTATTTTTCCCTAGCCCCTAACTCCTACACCCTACACCCTACACCCCTACAATGAAAATTTTTGCCAAATCGATCTTATCCAGTTTGTTTCTGGTTACATCTTTAATTCAACCAACCCTAGCTCACAATATTAAAACTGATGGTGATGTGGGTGCGACTTTTCACCTCGAACCAAATCATAATCCTCGTGCTGGGGAAACTAGTAATGTTTGGTTTGCTTTAACTCGTAAAGGCGGACAAATTATTCCTTTGTCCCAGTGCAATTGTCAGCTTAAAGTGTATCCTCAATCTTCTGGACAGCAAAAAGCAAAAGTATTGAGTCCACCTTTAAAAGCAGTATCTGCGGAACAATATCAGGGAATTCCAGGTGCGGATATTGTTTTTCCTAGTGCGGGAGTGTACGAGTTAGAAATTAGCGGTACTCCTAAAGATGGCAGTCAATTTAGACCTTTTAAGTTAACTTATACTGTCACTGTTGCTGGCAATTAGTCGTAGGGACGTTCCATGGAACGTCCCTACAGAAGTCAGAAGTTAAGAAGATTCTTGTTCGTTTCTTGTCGCAGCTAATCTCGATTTCCACTCATCTGCTGAGGCTATTTGTTTGTAATTAGTTCCACAGAAGGGACAAAAGCGATGACTATAAGAACTAATTGGCGTTTGACAGCTAGGACAACGATCGCGTAATTCTGTTCCACACAAAAAACAATAGTGCGATCGCTGATTCAGCCACATTTGTTCTGGTTCGCATCCCGCCGTCCAACACTTAGGACAGATCTTTAAGGTTTCGATCGGGGTTACGGTTGTTCCTTTCCCTACAGCATCTAAATATTCGATCGGGATAGAGAGTGCATAGGCTAATCCTCGTTTCGCTTTGGCATTCAGCTTATTTGTCTTCCCCCGTTCGATCTTACCAATGCTTTGCAGGTGCAATCCAGCTTTAGTTGCTAGTTCTTGCTGGCTCATATCTAGGCTACTCCGCAGCCGCCGCACGTATTCGGCTAAATTTTCGCCTGGGTTTGGTGTCTTTGATGTCTCAGTTGTATTCATAAAAGTAAGTTTAAAACCATATATATAAAGTAAGCTATAATTATTTTAATTGTCCTATTTGTTACAAACAGTATACATAATATTATTGAATTTACTATGTTATTAAGTAAGCTAATTTATTTATATAAGCTATAAATATAGTATGCAAATAAGTGATATAGCTATCTAATCAGATTTTAGATTTTGCTGTATATATCTATTCTTTTTTTGAAGCAGAATATAAATTTATCTAGCGATCGTATAATTCTTGATCGCCTAGAAGCTAGATTATTTTTTGGGAAATAGTAGCGGTAAAATTTCAATCTTTGTTTCGATCGGCGGTACATACCTATTAAGGGCAAGTACAAGGCATTGCCCCTACAAAATGAATAGTAATGCTTTCAACTCATTGGTGAATAACTGGAACGGATAGAACAATAGAGAGGATAGAACAATAGAGATTAAACAAAGCCTTTTATGATTTCCCCTTATATTATATAAATAGAGGTGTTCGATGGGATAGAATATGGCGATCGAGATAGCTTGTATCTAATGGTTATAGAAAGCTAGACAAATTTTTGTATTAATTTTTATTAAATGCGTCTTGTCAAGCATTAATAGTCACTATTATTTGAGTAAAAACCATTATCGCTGTACTTTTTTAGGCTTTGACTAAGTAAACAATAAATAGCTAATTTTAAGCTAAAGTCTGACATAACAGCAAAATAAAATATATAAAAAAGTATGCTTTTATATATAAAAATACTCTCAAACGACCATATATCAACAAACTTGACAAGCGAGAGTTCGATCGATCGCTTCTATCATCGAAATCCTAAGATCGATCCACTATTAGCTGGTAAAATTTGCCTACAATTGAGTAATAGCAAGGATATTCAATGCCAACAGCAGCACAAGCAATTAAAGCTGTTATTTTATGTCAGTATTTATCGAATACACTCCAGCCAATAGAACTATTTCGCTATAACCAAAAACAAAATTATATTTATATTATTGCTGGCGACACTGAAAGCATAGAAATAATCATTTATCAAGACGGAAATTGGGAGTTTTTAATTGATGAGTAAACCAGATTTTCAAACGATGACTCGAAAAGAATTAAAGCAGTATATATTAACTCATAGAGATGATGAAGAAGCTTGGGAAGAATTTACTAATCGCCCTAGACCTAATGCTATCCATTTTCCTGCTAATATGCCTATTGAAGAGCAAGAAGCAAGGCTGAAACAATTAATTGAGGAAGCAAATTCTTAAAAATTATTCGATTCGTGCATAATATATTGAATTTAATCTCACTACTATAAAATCGGGTATTATAGAGTGATCGCGATCGTCGAAATCAAAAACTATTCAAAATTTTGTCCATTTCAATTTTTGTTAATCGATCGATATTTCACCTGTTATAACTTTCCCTAGCCATTCAACTTGCTCATCAAAAGAAAGTTCTGTTGGCGGACTTTTCCAGTTTCCTTTTTCTAGATAGATATTAAAAGCTTCACTCCATTCTCTTTCGTTGAGTTCTTGTTTATCTAGATAAATTTTTAATTCTTCTACAGACATTTCTGTTAATGCTTTATCTGTCATATTTAAATTCTCCTGATTCTCTAATTCGTATTTTTATCTTTTTATTATTGCCTCTAGCATCGATGTATATCATTTTGCTCCTCTGATCATAGCGAAATTTAACGATCGATAATTTTAGAGAAGTTAGCTTTTGGCATAGTATGGCTGCTCTAATTGCTTGCTCTGGTGTCATTTATTTTCATCGAACTCACGCTAGTTTAATACCATCGGCAATTATTCAATCAAATAAAATAAATGGGACTAAAATTAGAATTCCCATAAACGCTAAATTTATCAGCTATAACCCATCCATTCTTACTGTCTTAATTGATATACCCATTGACGACTATCTTTCATATCTTCTCGCTCTTTCCACATACCAACAAAAGGTTCTTCTTCCAAATTAAATGGAGTTACTTCGATAGGTAAAGTTTGAGAGTGCAGCTTTTGCTCTAAATCTTTCCTTTCTTCATTGGTTAAAGAATTAATTATTTGTACTAGAGAATCAACTAATTTTGTGTTCATTTTGATTCGTTTTTTCTCCTATCTAGAGCGCGATCTCGTCTTGATTATTTAATCATTTTTTTAGGCGATCGCTAGTTCTTTTTGCCTACTTTCAACCATTCAAAAACTTGTGCTGCTGTTAATCTTAAATCAACCCCTTCAAGAATTGGTAATTGACGATCGCCTCGATCAATTTCTACTTCTTGCTGGGGAATAAAAGTCAAAATTGAATAATCATCTGGATCGATCGTCCATCCAAGCTTAGAACCATATTTCAAGCAATAAAGAATATCGTCAATTACACGGGTTGCTTTTTGTTCGGGAGAGAGAATTTCTATAGTCCAATCGGGTGCTTCGGTAAAATTATCTTCTGGTTCGCCTAATTCATTAATTGGAATGCGATTCCATGCTACTACTGCAATATCAGGTACTATGGAGCGATCGGCAAAAGTACATCTCAATTCAGGAAGTGCCGTATAGTCATTACTGTGGCGATCGATCTCGGCTATCAGGCGTTTCTGTAAAATTGAGTGTCGAATTTTAGGCATTGGCTTTTGCATCGCAACCCCATATATATACTCCCACGCTGGAGATTCTTCTATGTATGGCAGATTGAGAAACTCTTGTAAGGTAAAACTTTGAGTGACAGAAGCGGTCATTAGTTTTGTAAAAATGTTGCTCTCAACTTTTAGTATAGCGATCGTCTCCGAATCTCAAGCGATCGCAATCGAAGAAACTGTTTTACTTAGAAAGAATAATAGACCTCTTGCAAAAGTAGCTAACGATCGCCATAATTTAGCCCAAATCGCT